>NZ_CBCRZG010000006.1:0-227649 GCF_965137015.1 Tsukamurella hominis
GGCCGGGCGGGCGCGTAGAAGACGCCGGCGACGGCGCGCGCGCCGGCGCGGGCGACCGCACGCACGTCGGCCTCGTCGCGCCAGGCGACGATGCGACCACCGTCGACCTCGAAGGTGCCCCGGACCTGGAACTGGACCCGCAGCGGCCCGTACACGAGGGCCGTGACGCGCTCGGTGACGGCCGCGGCGCAGCCGGACTGCTCGGACGCTAGCAGGACCGCCTGCATCGCGACGCGCGTGCGCGCGTGCCAGCGGAAATGGCGCGCGATCGCGGCCCGGCCGCGCAGGGGCCGGCCGCCGGTGCGCCGGTAGACGACGTGCTTCGCGAGCAACCTCTCGGCGATGTCGTAGTCGCCGCTGCCCAGGGCGTCGACGAAGCGCTCCGCGACGTCCTGCGGCGACCACAGCGGGGAGTTGTTCACGTTATCGATGGTGCCGATGTGGCGTGGACGCCGCGCGAACTGGACATGACGGAATGGCGAAGCTTCGATTTCGCTCCTGAGCGGGGGTTCGGTAGACTGTGCGGCGACCTTCTCGGCGAGGGCGGCCCCGGCCGCCGTGATCGACGCGAACGGCACTTCTCCCGCGGATCCGCAGGGCGCAGTGCGGGCCGCCTCGGACGCCGGGGCCGCATCACCGCACCGAAGGAGTCTCATGTCCGAGACCAACAAGCTCGTCGCCACCGTCCGCACCGAGTTCGGCAAGGGCGCCGCGCGTCGCGCCCGCCGCGACGGCCTCGTGCCCGTCGTGCTCTACGGCCACGGCACCGAGCCGCAGCACTTCACCGTCGTCGCCCGTGACTTCGCCACCATCCTGCGTAAGGACGGCACCAACGCCGTGCTGAACCTGGACATCGACGGCAAGGAGCAGCTGGCGCTGACCAAGCAGGTCGTCGTGCACCCGCTGCGCAACTACATCGAGCACACCGACCTCCTCGTCATCAAGAAGGGCGAGAAGGTCACCGTCTCCGTGCCCGTGGTCGTCGAGGGCGAGCCCGCCGGCGGCACCCAGGTCGCGCAGGACCTCAACGAGGTCGAGATCGAGGCCGACGCGCTGAACATCCCCGAGAACATCACGTTCAACGTCCACAACCTCGAGGCCGGCACGCAGATCACCGTCGGCCAGCTCGAGGTCCCCGCCGGCGCCACCATCGTCACCGACGCCGACGCGCTGGTCATCAACATCACCGAGATCGCCGCGGCCCAGACCGACGAGGACGAGGCCGAGGCCACCGACGAGGCTGCCGAGTAACCGAAATGACCGACCGGCCACTCATCGTCGTGGGGCTGGGTAACCCCGGCGAGAAGTACGCCGGAACCCGGCACAACATCGGCTTCGACGTGGTCGACGAGCTCGCATCGCGCGCCCGCACCTCCTTCTCCCGGCACAAGAAGTCGGGGGCGGAGGTCGCGGGCGCGCGGCTCGTCGGCCGCCAGGTGTACCTGGCGAAGCCGCAGTCCTTCATGAACCTCTCGGGCGAGCCCGTGGGCGCGCTCGCGCGGTTCTACTCGGTGCAGCCCACCGACGTGATCGCCGTGCACGACGAGCTGGACATCGACTTCGGTCTCGTCCGGCTCAAGCGCGGCGGCGGCGAGGGCGGCCACAACGGGCTCAAGTCCCTCACGCAGCACCTCGGTACGCGCGACTACCTGCGCGTCCGGGCCGGGATCGGCCGGCCGCCCGGCCGGCAGGACCCGGCCGACTACGTGCTCAAGCCCTTCGCCAAGACGGAGAAGCCCGAGGTGCCGCTGCTGATCGCCAACGCCGCGGACGCCGTCGAGCTGCTGATCCGCGACGGCCTCGAGCCCGCCCAGAACACGGTGCACACCTGGTGATCGCCTTCCGGCGGGTCACGCGCGAGGACTTCCCCCTCCTCGCGTCGTGGCTCGGCGAGCCGCACAACCGACGGTGGTGGAACCACGAGACCTCCCCCGAGGCGATCGAGCGCGACTTCGGGCCGTCGGTCCACGGTGCCGAGCCCTCGCTCGATTTCCTCGCCCTCGACGAGACGGGGGTGGCGTTCGGCCTGATCCAGCGGCAGCGGTGGATCGACTACGCCGACGAGCCGGAGACCGCGGCTGTGGGATCGCTGGTCGATCTCGGTCCCGCGGACTGGGGCGTCGACTATCTGATCGGCTCGCCGTCGGCGACCGGGCAGGGCCTCGGCACTGCCATGATCGCCGCGATGTGCGAGGTGATCTTCACCGAGCTCGGCGGCGAGCGGATCGTGGTCGCCGTCGCGGCGGGCAACCGCCGTTCCTGGCGCGCATTGGAGCGCGCCGGCTTCGCCCTCGCCGGACACGTCGACATCCCGCCCGACAACCCCGTCGACCCGCCGGACCACGTGGTCTACACCCTTTCGCGCCCCGCCTGACCGCGACACGATCTACCTGCGCGAACAGGTAGACTGGCTCCCCGTGAGTTCCATTGCCGACGAGGTCTCCCGCCGCCGTACCTTCGCCATCATCAGCCACCCGGACGCGGGTAAGTCCACGATGACGGAGGCCCTGGCGCTGCACGCCCGGGTGATCAACGAGGCCGGCGCGATCCACGGCAAGGCCGGCCGCAAGTCGACGGTCTCCGACTGGATGGAGATGGAGAAGGCGCGCGGCATCTCCGTCAGCTCGACGGCGCTGCAGTTCAACTACACCTCCGCGGGTGCGGACGCGGACGCCGAGCCGTCCGTGATCAACCTGGTGGACACCCCGGGCCACGCCGACTTCTCCGAGGACACCTACCGCGTGCTGACGGCCGTCGACGCGGCGGTCATGCTCATCGACGCCGCGAAGGGCCTGGAGCCGCAGACGCTCAAGCTCTTCCAGGTGTGCCGCCACCGCGGGATCCCCGTCATCACCGTCATCAACAAGTGGGACCGGCCGGGCCGCACGCCGCTGGAGCTGCTCGACGAGATCTCCGAGCGCATCGGCCTGACCCCCACTCCCCTGTTCTGGCCCGTCGGCATCGCGGGCGACTTCCGCGGCCTGCGCGACGTCCGCAAGGACGAGTACGTGCACTTCACCCGCACGGCGGGCGGCGCGAAGATCGCTCCGGAGGAGCACCTTTCGACCGACGCCGCGCTCGACCGCGAGGGTGACGTGTGGGCCGAGGCGGTCGAGGAGACCGAGCTCATGACGGAGATGGGGCAGAGTCACGATCAGGAGATGTTCCTGGCGGGCCAGACCTCGCCGGTGATCTTCACCTCGGCGATCCTCAATTTCGGTGTGCGGCAGCTGCTGGAGGCCCTCGTCGAGCTGGCGCCCGCGCCGCATTCGCGCACCGCGATCGACGAGTCCGAGCGCGAAGTGACCGATCCCTTCAGCGCGGTGGTCTTCAAGGTGCAGGCGGGTATGGATGCCGCGCACCGGGATCGCCTGGCGTTCATGCGGATCGTCTCCGGTGAGTTCGAGCGCGGCATGGTCGTGCAGCACGCGCAGACCGGCAAGCCCTTCGCCACCAAGTACGCGATGACGGTGGTCGGCCGCGACCGCGAGACCGTCGAGACCGCCTACCCCGGCGACGTCGTGGGCCTGGTCAACGCCAACGCGCTCGCCCCGGGCGACACCCTGTACGACGGTGCCAAGGTCCAGTTCCCGCCGATCCCCTCGTTCGCGCCGGAGCACTTCGCGGTGGTCCGCGCCGACTCCGCGGGCAAGTACAAGCAGTTCCGCAAGGGCATCGAGCAGCTCGGCACCGAGGGCGTGGTCCAGTTGCTGCGCAACGACGTCCGCGGCGACGCCTCGCCCGTCATGGCAGCGGTCGGCCCCATGCAGTTCGAGGTCGTGGTCGCGCGCATGAAGACGGAGTTCAACGTCGACGTGCAGGTCGAGCATCTGGGCTACTCGGTGGCGCGCCGCACCGATTCCGCGAGCGCCGACGAGCTCAACCGGCAGCGCGGCGTCGAGGTCTTCGAGCGCAACGACGGCGCGCTGCTCGCCCTGTTCTCGGACAAGTGGAGGCTGCAGTACATCGAGAAGGAGCACCCTTCCCTCTCGCTCGAGCCGCTGGTCGCCGCGGCCGACTGATTCCCGCCGCCCCGTCAGGACCGGGGGCTGTCGGCGCCCGGTGCGTCGCGCGGGTGATCTCCCGGGTCGATGGGCGTCGCGGAGCTCGGCCCCGCATCGCGGGCCGATCCCGAATCCGCGTCCGGATTCATGTTTCCGGGCCACAACGCGGACCCCGGCGGCACGTTCGCGTGATTGGCGCCGCCGCCGGGCGCGCCGCCGGGCGCCACCGCCGACGGGCTCACCACGTGGTCTCTGGGCTGTGCGGCGGCCGGCCCGGCCGCGAGGAGGGCGGCGCCGGCTCCGGCGGCGATCAGTCCGGCGGCGAGCCGTCGTGCGAGGGGCGGGACTGCGGGATTCCGTTTCTCGTTCATACTTCGACCGTACCGATGGAATTCACGAAACCGACTGGCTGAATACAGCTTTCACGAATCCGACACAAACGGACGGATGTCACGGAACCGACGGTCGGACCGTCGCGATTCCTTCACAACGTCGTGCGTGCCGCGCGCCCCGGTCAGCGCGGAGACGCCAGGTTCGTGGCGCAGCGGTCGCGGACCTCGCCGATGAGCCGGTCGGCCTCGGCGGCGTCGATGAGTCCCCGCGCGGCGAGGGCGAGTAGCCCGTTGATCCCGGCCCAGCACTGGATGACCTCACTCCGGGCCGTGTCGGCGGGGTCACCGACAGCGTCGATCACCACGTCGAGCGCCTGCGCGAGGTAGCCGCGCACCTCCGCCCGGGCGGCGCGCACCGTCTCCGAGTCCTCACCGTGCACGTCGGTGAGCCCCAGCAGCCGGAAGGCGATCGGCTCGCGACGATGGAAGTCGAGGTACTCGTCGAAGGCCCGGCGCGCGGCCTCCTCCCCCGTGCTTCCCGCGACCGCGGCCTCCATCGCCGCGACGTGCTCGCTGCCGACCCGGCAGGCGAGCACTGCGTACAGGTCCGCCTTCCCGCCAGGGAAGTTCGAGTAGATGCTGGTCAGCGCGACGTCCGCAGCGCCGGCGAGCTCGTCGACGGAGGTGCCGCGATACCCCTGCGGCCGGGCGTACAGCGCGTGCGCGGCGTCCAGCAGCGCAGCGCGGGTGCGGCGGCGGCGCTTGTCGGAGGGTTCCGCCAGGAGTGATTCCATGGCACTATCCTAGCCATCCTTCGTTTTCATAGTCCTACTAGGAGAACTTCGATGACCATCTCGCCCGATCAGCTCGACGCCGGCGCCGCCGACGGCTCCGAGATCATGCGGCAGTTCGTGCCCGCGTCGCCCTTCGTCGCGCTGCTCGGGGTGCAGCTGGAGGAGATCTCCGACGGCGCCGCCACCCTCCTGGTGCCCTACCGGCCCGACCTCACGACGGTCGGCACGATGATGCACGGCGGCCTCATCGCGGCGGCCGCGGACATCGGCGTGATGGTCGCGGCGTGGGCGGGCCGCCCGGTGCCGGACAAGCTGCGCGGCGTCACCGCGTCGCTGTCGCTGAACTTCATCGCCCCGCTGATCGAGGACGGCCTCCGGGTGCGGGCGCACCGCCTGTCCACTGGTCGGAAGACCAGCCACGTGCGGTGCGACATGTACTCGCAGACCGGCGACGTGTTGGTCGCGAGCGCCACGGGCACGTACCAGGTGGGCTGACGCCGACTCTCACACCCGGGCGCGCTGCGGGACCTCGCGGGCGAGGAGCAGCGCGACGGCGCCGAGCAGCGTGCCCGTGATCCGGCGCTGCCACGCCGCCCACGACGGACGCCGTGCGATGAGCGCCGCCACCGCACCCGCGGCGATCACGATCGCGGCGTTGACCAGCATCGACACCGTGATCTGGATGCCGCCGAGAAGGAAGCCCTGCGCGGCGACGTGCCCGCGGGAGGGGGCGACGAACTGCGGGATCAGAGCGAGGTACATGATCGCCGCCTTGGGGTTGAGCAGGTTGGTGAGGAGCCCCATCCGGAAGAGCTTCGCGCTCGAATCGCGCGGCAGGTCGGTGGTCTCGAACAGCCCGCGGCCGCCCGGACGCAGCGCCTGCCACGCGAGGTAACCCAGGTACAGCGCGCCGGCGGCCTTGAAGCCCATGAACAGCCACGGCACCGCCACGAAGACGACGGCGAGCCCCACGTTCGCGAGGGTGAGGTAGACGAGGAAGCCCGCGCCGGTGCCGGCCAGCGAGATCAGTCCGGCCGCGCGACCCTGGCCGATGCTGCGGGAGACGAGGTAGATCATGTTCGGCCCGGGCGTGAGCACCATCGCCAACGCCGTCACCACCATCCCCGCCACCGCGGTCCACGAAACGATCATGCGACCCATCCTCGTGAGCAACTGGCATCGGAGTACATATCCAGTCGAGTGTGACTGGCCTGCATTCAGGCCGCCGCTGCGACGGCGTCGGGCGAACCGTGCGACCGCGTACGTCGACGGTCCGCGATCGCCAGGGCGATGATCGCTGCCGGGACGAGGATGTCGACGAGGAGGATGCCGCCAGTGTTGCCGGGCTGGTGATCGCCGTGCGCGAACCACTGGTCGAGATGCCCGAAAGCCGCGCCCCACAGGAAGATCGCGTAGCCGACGCCGTAGGCGAGCCGGAACCCCTGATGCCGGACCACCAGCACGAAGGCCATCGCCGCGAAGCCGAGATTGGTGAAGGCGATCTCGAACTGGAAGGGATTCCCGGCGGGGAAACCGATCTCGTTCGCCATCGTGTCCGGGGCGAGGAGGAAGAAGACACCCACCCACGCCGCGCCCAGGCCGGCGGCGACGAGCATCGCCCGCTGCCAGATCTCGAGGCGCTCGCCGGGCCGGCGGGCGGAGCGGACGGCGGCCCAGATCGCCGCGACGACCGGGAAGATCAGCGGGGTGGACGTGTGGATGAGGTACTGCGTCGTTGCGTTCACAACTCAGTCTTAACACGTTAATATTAACGGGTCAAGACTCCTGTATCCTGGAGGCATGGGCGAATCCGACGAGGGCCTGGGCGACGTGCTCAACCACATCACGATGCTGCTCGGCGTCGTGACGCGCGAACACGGAGCCCCCGGCGCGCTGAGCTACAGCAGGATGCGGCTCCTCGGCACCCTCGAGGAGGTGCAGCCCGCCACGCAGCACGAACTCGCGCGGGCGATGCTCGTCTCCGACGCGGCCGTCAGCCGCATGCTGACCGCCCTCGTGCCGGAGGGTCTGGTCACCGTCGAACCCGATCCCGAGCACGCCCGCCGGCGCCTGGTGCGCCTGACCGAGAAGGGCGCGGAGCAGTTCCACGCGTCGAGCACCGACTACGCGGCCCAGCTCGAAAAGGCCCTCACCGCACAGGACTTCCCGTACGAGCGCTACCTGCGCGACAGCATCGCGCTGCGCGACTTCCTCGCGACCGCGGCCGGCCGCGGCTGACCCCTGCGCCTCCCTAGCGGGACGTGCAGCGAGCAGAGCCGAGCGGATCAGCCGCCGATGATCGCCTCGATCTCGCGCTCCTCGACGTCGCCGACCGACGCCGGCGAGAACTTCGGGTCGCGGGTCTTGTCGATGAGCACAGCGCGGATGCCCTCGACGAAGTCGGGGCGGCGGACCAGGCGGGCGCCCACGACGGCCTCCTCGGCGAGACACTGGGCCAGGGTGCGGTTGCGCGACTCCTGAATCAAGTCGAAGGTGACGAAGACCGAGGTGGGGCAGGCCGTGGACAGCTGCTCGCGGGCCGTATCGGCCCACGCGCCGGACGTCGTGGCGAGGCCCGCGAGGATCTCGGTCACCGAGTCGCGGCCGAAGACGTCGGCGATCTCGTCGAGCGGCAGCGTCGACGCGGGGGCGGTGTCGCCGAAGCGGGCGAGGACACCGTCGAGCTCCTCCCCGGCGAGGAGGGCGGCCTTGACGTCGGGCATGGCCGACGAGGGCACGAAGTGCGTCGCGAGCCCGACGGCGAGCGCGTCGCCGGCGCCGATCCGGGCGGCGGTCATGCCCATGAGCTCGCCGAAGCCCTTCGGGAGGCGGCCGAGGATGTGCGTGGCGCCCACGTCGGGGAGGAAGCCGATCGCGACCTCGGGCATGGCGATGAGCGCCTTCTCCGAGACGACGCGGTGCGAGCCGTGGATCGAGACGCCCACGCCGCCGCCCATGTTCACGCCGTCGATGAGGGCGATCACGGGCTTGGGGAACTCCGCGAGCCGCAGGTTCATGTCGTACTCGTCGCGGAAGAACGGGGTGAAGTCCTCCCCCGCCACCACCTGGTCGCGGATGGCGCGGATGTCGCCGCCCGCGCAGTACGCCTTGGGCGACGCGGAGGTGAGGAGCACGCGGGTCACGGCGTCGTCGGACTCCCACGCCTGCAGCGCCGCGTCGATCGCGTGCACCATGTCCATGGTGAGCGCGTTGAGCGCCTTCGGACGGTTCAGCTCGATGTGGCCGGTGCCCCCGGCCACGGTGGTGACGATCTCGGCGTCGCTCACAGCCCACTCCTCGCGATTAGTCGCATATCCAACTAAATCAGTATGGCAGGTGCCCGCGTAACCTGGACGCGCGATGGCGAATCTTCTCGGCGCGGATGCGCTGCACCTCGAGTACCCGACCAAGACGGTCTTCGATTCGGTGTCCCTCGGCGTCAACGAGGGCGACCGGATCGGCATCGTCGGCCGCAACGGCGACGGCAAGTCGAGCCTGCTCGGCATGCTCGCCGGCACCCGCGAGCCCGACTCCGGCCGCGTGACCCGACGGGGCGGCGTCCGGGTGGGCGTGCTCACCCAGACCGACCTCTTCGACGACGAGGACACCGTCGGCCACGCCGTCGTCGGCGACACCCCCGAGCACGTCTGGGCGGGCGACCCGAAGGTGCGCGACATCCTCGCCGGCCTGCTCACCGACCTGCCGTGGGACGCGCGCCTGGGCGAGCTCTCCGGTGGGCAGCGGCGGCGCGTGCAGCTGGCGCAGCTCCTCGCGGGCGAGCACGACGTGCTCATCCTCGACGAGCCGACGAACCACCTGGACGTCGAGGCCATCGAGTGGCTCGCCGGCCACCTCAAGACCCGCTGGCCCGCGAACCAGGGCGGCCTGCTCATGGTGACCCACGACCGGTGGATCCTCGACGAGGTCTGCACCGCCACGTGGGAGGTGCACGACCGCATCGTCGAGCCCTTCGAAGGCGGCTACGCCGCGTACATCCTGCAGCGCGTGGAGCGCGACCGGCAGGCGGCGTCCATCGAGCAGAAGCGGCAGAACCTCGCGCGCAAGGAGCTGGCCTGGCTGCGCCGCGGCGCCCCCGCCCGCACCAGCAAGCCCAAGTTCCGGATCGACGCGGCGAACGCCCTCATCTCGGACGTCCCGGAGATCCGCAACAAGACCGAACTGCAGTCGCTCGCGGTCTCGCGGCTCGGCAAGGACGTCGTCGACATCCTCGACGTCGGCGTGGCCTACGGCGACAAGCAGGTGCTCAGCGACATCGAGTGGCGCATCGCCCCCGGCGAGCGCACGGGGATCCTCGGCGTCAACGGGGCGGGCAAGTCGACGCTGCTCGGCCTGATCGACGGCGCCGTGCAGCCCACGACCGGAACCGTCAAGCGCGGCAAGACCGTCAAGGTACAGACCCTGACGCAGCGCCTCGACGAGCTCGAGCAGCACTGGGACGATCCCGTGCGGGTGGTGCTGGCGAACCTCGCCACCAGCTTCACCGTGGGCAGCGGGTCCAAGGCGCAGGAGCTCACCCCGTCGCAGCTGCTGGAGCGGCTGGGCTTCGCGAGCGCGCAACTCTCGACGCCGGTCAAGGACCTCTCCGGCGGGCAGAAGCGCCGGCTGCAGCTGCTGCTCATCCTGCTGGACTCGCCGAACGTGCTGATCCTCGACGAGCCGACCAACGACCTGGACACCGACATGCTGGCCGCGATGGAGGACCTCCTCGACTCGTGGCCGGGCACCCTGATCGTGGTCTCGCACGACCGGTACTTCCTCGAGCGCGTCACCGACCAGCAGTACGGCATCCTCGAGCGGCGCCTCCGGCACCTGCCCGGCGGCGTCGACGAGTACCTCGCGCTGCGGCGCGCCCAGCACGGCGCGGCGTCCGCCTCCGGGTCGGGCCGTTCGGGTTCGACGGTGCCGGCCACCTCCGATTCCGGCGCCCCGGCCGAGTCCGGGCTCAGCGGCGCGGAGCTGCGGGCGGCGCAGAAGGAGGTCACGGCCGTCGAGCGCCGGATGACCAAGCTGACGGAGCAGGTCGAGAAGGCGAAACTGGCGCTCGCCGAGCACGATCAGGGCGACTACGCGGGCCTCGCGGAGGAGATGAAGAAGATCTCCGCACTGGAGGACGAGCTGGCCGAGCAGGAACTGCGCTGGCTGGAGCTGTCGGAGGCACTGGAGGGCTGAACCGTTCTGAAAGTCCAATCGGCTTCCCCGATAAGGCGTTTGGAGCCGCATCAGCTCGCTGAACTGGAGACCGGGCGTTTGCTCGACGACGACAGACGGCTGCCACCGACCTCAACTTCACACCCGACCAAGGACGTTCGAACGACAATCACGCCAAGGTCGCCACAAGCGAGCCCCAAGCACGTTGGCGGTATTCTCCCCAGGTGACCGATGAGACCGACCGACATGAGGTGATTCCGGGTTTCCATGTCATCCGCCCCCTGGGAGCCGGGGGTATGGGCGAGGTGCTCTTAGCGGAACAACTGACCCTGGGCCGCTTCGTCGCACTGAAGATGCTGGACGTCCTCCGTAGCACCGACGATGACCTGGCAAGACGTTTCGTTCGCGAAGCGCTTACTCTTGCCCGCACCGGACATCCCAACATCGTCACGATCTACGACAGCGGAGTTACGCCCGACGGCCGAAGGTGGCTGTCGATGGAGTACGTCGATGGTGCCGATGCCATGGAGTTGGTCAGCCACTATGGGCCCCTTCCTCCGACTCTCGTGGCGGACATCATCGATGGCGTCGCCAGTGCACTCGACCATGTTTGGTCAACACAGAGAATGGTCCACAGGGACGTTAAGCCTGCAAATATCATGGTGCAAGTTGCGAATACCGGCACCGCAGCGAAAACAGTCAAACTCGCGGACTTCGGCATCGCCAAGATCGCTGAGCAGACCGGCAAGATCACACGAACCGGCCAGACAATCGGCTCGGTCGCATACATGGCGCCTGAGGCGCTCGACGGCAAACAGCTCGACAATCGCGCAGACATATACTCGTTGGGCGCCAGCGCATTTCTCATGTTGACGGGCAACTACCCATACGGCACCGCCGACCCCTCCGTGATCGCCGTTGCACACTTCCGCCGACCGATTCCCGCACCGTCGGACACCAATCCATCTCTCTCCAAAGGCGTCGATGCCGCCATCAAAAAAGCCCTCGCCATCCATCCAACCGAGCGGTTCGACAACGCGACGGAATTCGCGACTGCGCTCCGCTCCGCTTTGACTGAAACACGAAACGTCGCACAGGCCCGAGATGGGGAACACAAAACCGCAGTCACATACCCGTCCGAAACCCCAGGCACCCCCCACTCAGAATCACGGAAAAACGTGGGATCACCCACCGTCTCCGCACCCGGAATTCGAATCAAGCCGCTCGTCGCGGCAGCGACAACCATTATTGCCATCACCGCCGCGGTCTTGCTCATGCTGTACCTCATTCAGACCGGCTCAACTTCTGGAGACGCCACCACGCAACAAAATTTCTCGGGCGTCGCCGACGTCGGCCACCAGCCTGTTGCCATCGCCGTCGACAGTTCCACTCAGACAGGCTACGTCGCCAACGCGTCGAGCAACTCAGTATCTGTAATCGACTTCGCCATCCCGAGGACAGTAGCAACAATCTCGCTCAGAGATCGCCCGGGCCGTATCGCCCTTGCTGCGACAACCCAGAAATTGATTGTCGTCAACCAGAACTCGTCATCGGTGTTCATCATCAACACTCGGACACGAAAGGTCGAAACATCGATAGCGGTAGGAAGAGAGCCTACAGATATCGCAATCGACACCGATGGAAGGACCGCGTACGTGGCCAACCACCGCAGTTCGACCGTGTCTGTGATCGATACCGAATCGGGCATCGTGACAACAACCCTCAACGTCGCCAATAAACCGTCTTCGATCGCGGCTTCGCGTGCCGGAGGCAAGCTTTTCACTACAAACAGAGATGAGGGATCAGTATCAATTCTCGATGCACGTTCGGGATCGACGCTCAGTACAGTGCGAGTCGGAGCGTCTCCTTCACAATTATCCCTGTCGCACGACGAAGGCCTCTTATTCGTAACCGACTCGAACACCAACACGATATCGATCATTGACACAGCCTCCTCTCGACTGCGGTCCTCTATAGACGTAGGACAAAGACCATTCTGCATCGCGACATCAATGAATAACGAAAACGCGTACGTGACAACCTCAAATAGCAGCAGCTTGAAGACTCTGGACATCTCGAGCAACGTAGTCTCGCACACGATTGCATTGTCCCCACCCATCGCGGCGGGATGCATGACCGTTGATCCAGAGAAACCCATAGCCTACATTCTCGATCCATACAGTGGAAAAGCATACGTCGTCCCAATCACCGACCAGTGATTGAGCTCTGGACGTCAATAACTGACGCATGAGTCGTCGATTCTCGCCCCCAGCAGAAATCTCCGCGCGCCGCGAGGATCTGCGGGGCGAGCGGAGATATCCATGGGGAGCGGAGATATCTGCCGCGCGTCAGGCGACGTTCGCCGCGTACTTCGCCGGGTCCGAATCGAACTTCGGCGCGCACGAGGGGCAGCAGAAGAAGTACCGCTCGCCGTCGTAGTCGCGGAACAGTCCGCGCGCCTCGGCGGTGGACTTCACCACCGGGTTGCCCACCATGACCGGGCAGGTGGTCTTCTCGTCCGAGGCCGGCCCCTCCGGTGCGGCGCTCGCGGGCGCGGCGCCCAGCCGGATGTCGTCGGGCCCGGTGGAATTCGTGCTGCAGCAGCTCATGTCGGTGGTGTCCTCTCGGTCGGTGGAAGGGATCCGGTTCTCGGGGCGATCGGCGGGAGCCCGCCCCGCCGCGCTGCGGAATCCACGCAGGCGCAGGCTGTTCCCGACGACGAAGACGCTGGAGAAGGCCATCGCCGCGCCGGCGAGCATCGGATTGAGCATGCCGAGCGCCGCCACCGGGATGGCCGCGACGTTGTAGGCGAAGGCCCAGAACAGGTTCGTCTTGATCGTCCGGAGCGTGCTGCGCGACAGGCGGATCGCGTCGACGGCGGCGCGCAGGTCGCCGCGGACCAGGGTGATGTCCGCCGCCTCGATCGCGACGTCGGTGCCCGTGCCCATCGCCAGGCCCAGGTCGGCGGCGGCGAGCGCGGGGGCGTCGTTGACCCCGTCGCCGACCATCGCCACCACGCGGCCCTCGGCCTGCAGGCGGGTCACCACGGCGACCTTGTCCTGCGGCATGACCTCGGCTATCACTTCGTCGATGCCGACCTCGGCCGCGATCTTGCGGGCGGCGGCCTCGTTGTCGCCGGTGAGCAGCACGGGCGTCAGTCCCAGCGCCCGCAGCTCCCGGATCGCCTCGGCGCTGGTCGGTTTCACGACGTCGGAGACCACGAGGATCCCGCGGGCCGCACCGTCCCAGCCGACGGCGACGACCGTCGCGCCCTGCGCCTCCGCGGCCGCCTTGGCCGCGGCGAGCTCGTCGGACAGGCGCAGCGCCCAGTCGGCGAGCAGCGACTCGCGGCCGACGATCACGCCGTGGCCGTCGACGACGCCCTGCACGCCCTGCCCCTCGATGTTCGCGAAACCCTCGACGGGCGCGAGGGGTCCGATCTTCGCGGTCGCGCCCGTGGCGATGGCCTGGGCGATCGGGTGCTCGGAGGCGTCCTCGAGGGCGCCGGCGTAGCGCAGCACGTCGAGCGGGTCGACGCCCTGCTCGGTGATCACGTCGACGAGGGTCATGCGGCCGGTGGTCACGGTGCCGGTCTTGTCGAGCACGACGGTGTCGACGCGGCGGGTCGATTCGAGCACCTCGGGGCCCTTGATCAGGATGCCCAGCTGGGCGCCCCGGCCGGTGCCGACGAGCAGCGCTGTCGGCGTCGCCAGGCCCAGCGCGCAGGGGCAGGCGATGACGAGGACCGCGACCGCGGCGGTGAAGGCCGCGGAGACCGGGAAGCCCGCCCCCAGCCAGCCGCCCAGGGCGATCGCGGCGATCGCGATGACGATCGGCACGAAGATGCCGGAGATCCGGTCGGCGAGGCGCTGGACCTCGGCCTTGCCGGTCTGGGCCTCCTCCACGAGCCGCGCCATCTGCGCGAGCTGCGTGTCCGCGCCGACGCGGGTGGCCCGCACCACGAGTCGTCCGCCGGCGTTGACGGTGGCGCCGGTGACCGCGTCGCCGGGGCCGACCTCGACGGGCACCGATTCGCCGGTGAGCATCGAGGCGTCGACCGCGGAGGTGCCGGAGACGACGACGCCGTCGGTCGCGATCTTCTCGCCGGGCCGCACGACGAACTCGTCGTCCGCGCGCAGCTCGTCGACGCCGATCTTCACCTCGGCCCCGTCCCGCAGGACGGAGACCTCCTTGGCGCCGAGCTCGAGCAGCGCGCGCAGCGCCGCCCCGGCCCGCCGCTTGGAGCGCTTCTCGAAGTAGCGCCCGGCGAGGATGAACATGGTGACGCCCGCGGCCACCTCGAGGTAGATGTTCGCGGCACCGGCGGACGGGGCGAGCGTGAGGCTGAACGGGTGCTTCATCCCCGGCTCCCCCGCCATGCCGAGGAAGAGGGCGTACAGCGACCACAGGAACGCCGACAGCGTGCCCATGGAGATGAGCGTGTCCATCGTGGCAGTGCCGTGCTTGAGGTTCGCCCACGCCGCCTTGTGGAAGGGCCATGCGCCCCAGAGGATCACGGGCGCGGCGAGGGCCAGGGAGGCCCACTGCCAGTACGTGAACTGGAGCGCGGGCACCATCGCCATCGCGATGACGGGGATGCTGAGGACCGCGGCGCCGATGAGCCTGGTGCGCAGCGACTCGAGCTCGCGGTCGGCCGGCGAGGCGCCGTCGGCATCCGGGCCCGACGGTGCCGCCGCCCCGGACAGCGTGGCGCTGTAGCCGGTGCCGACCACCTCGTCGATGATGCGCTGCGGGTCGACGCCCTCGGGCGCGACGACCTTCGCCTTCTCAGTGGCGTAGTTGACGGTAGCGCTCACGCCGTCGATCTTGTTGAGGCGCCGCTCGATCCGGTTGGCGCACGAGGCGCAGGTCATGCCACCGATGTCCAGCTCGATGTGCGTGCCGCCGGTGGTACTGCCGGGTGTGCTCATGGTCGATCCCTCCTCTTCTTCGGTGGTGGTGGTCAGTGCCCGCCGTGGCCGGCGGCCGGCGGGACGGATGCGGTGGGGGCGGTGGGGTTCTGCGGCGACGCAGACGCGCCCGCGTCGACGACGAAGCTCGCGGTGCGGACCACCCCGTCGACCTGGAAGTCCAGGTAGAGCAGGTAGCGCCCCGCGGTGGGGGCCTGCGCCTGGAAGGCGATCGCGGGCCCGCCGGTGTCGCCCGGCTTCGGCTCGGCGCCCTCGGGGTGCACGTGCAGGAAGGCGAGGTCGCCCTGGCGGAGCGCGACGAGGTGGCCGAAGGCGCCGAGGTAGGGCTGCAGCGCGGTGACGGGCGCGCCGTCGCGGCTCACGCGCAGCGTGACGGGGCTCGAGGCGCCGGCGACGAGGTCACCGTCGAGGGTGACGGTGAAGCCGTCGACCTGCGCGGTGCGCGAGGGCGCCGGGTCGGCGGGCGTGTAGCCGCCCGCGACCTCGACGGTGCGGGTGAGCGTGACGGCGGAGCCCGTCGCGGGGGCGAAGTCGGCGTAGAGGCGGTAGGTGCCCGCCTCGGCCCAGCTCCACGGCAATGACCAGGTGCCCGTGGCGCGGTCGAGGACGGGGTGGACGTGGCGGAACAGGCTGCCGTCGGACCGCACGGCGATGAGGTGCAGATCCTTCTCGTGCGTCGTCGTGTAGGCGGTCACGGGGGCACCGGCGGCGTCCTCGATGCGGAAGCTCAGGGTCCCGGCCTCGCCCACCGCGCGCGGCGCGCTGACGGGGGCGAAGGTGAGCCCCTCCGCGCTCAGGGAGACGCCCTTGAGCGCCGCGGCCGCCGCGGGGGCGGTCGCGGCCGGCGCGGCGTGCCCGCCGTGCCCGTCGTCCGCCTGCGCGTTCCACTGCGCGACGGTGCTGTCGGGCACCACGGCGCCGGCGATGCCGTAGGCCCCGCCGAAGGCGACCACGAGGCCGGCGCCGTAGACCGCCAGTTTCGCCGCCGGGTTCATCGAGCGCCGCGTCGTCTCCCGGCCGTCCATGGTTCCTCCTCGATCAGGGGTACCCCTAGTGGGTATCTGATCCGAACCTATACCCCTAGGGGGTATCTGGCAACCCCTGAGGCCGGGGCGTCACCCATGCCGTGTCGAGCGGATGTGCATACCCGATTCGCCAGGAGGCTCAACACTCCCGCCCGGCCGAACGGCCGTCAGATCATTGAAGGTCGGACAGCGCCGCGGGCAGCTGGAGCGACGATCCCCTATTCACCCCGATTCAGGTTCGGAAAAAAGCGCGACGGATTCTTTTTATTCACGATTCCGGTCAGATTCCAGCGGCGACTGCGAGGGTGAATGCCTTCATATATTATATGCCATTATCGAATCCGTTCGATTGTTACCTCAATTTTCAGGCATTATATATGTTCCTTCGTCAGACCGACGCCTCCGCGTGTACCCTCCCGGAGGAACGACACGACTCCACAAGAGCAACGAATGCCGTTCCAGCGCAAGCGTGCCGGAAATCTGATCGGATCCGCCGCGCTGCACCACCGTCGCAGCACGACCTCCGAGCAGCGACTCGGAAATCCCGGCCCGCCGGGCCTTCCCACTGTCCGGCGCGAACAACATCCCGCCCGAAGTCGGTTCGTCGCCGACAATTCGTCGCGCGGAACAACCGACAGAAATGGTTTCATCGTCCATCACCGCAGCGTGCGCCGCATTCGACGATCACGGAAGAATACGGTGCCCCCGCTCGCCGTCCAGCTCCGCCCGGCCGAATGGACAGGATTTCCACCCACAGCGGACACAATTCTCGACGGGCGCCCGAAAGGGCGGCACCGTCGGGACACCTTCTCCACCCACTCGCCCCCCATCCCGAAGGGAACCCGATTCCATGCTCCGTCTCCGTGTCGCCTCCGCCGCCGCTGCCGTCGCCGCCGGTGCCGCCCTGCTCCTCCCCGCCACCGCCCTCGCGGCACCGAACGGGGCAGCACCCGCACCGAAGCCCGCCNCAGCNGCCGCGGCGAAGCCCGCCCCGGCCGCTGCGGCGAAGCCCGCGTCGACGGCGAAGCCCGTCACCGCGAAGCCCGGGGCCGCGGTGAAGCCGGCCACCCCGGCGGCGGCGAAGCCGGCGGCGCCACTCGATCCGCTCACCGGATTCGTCTGCACCGTCATCGGATTCATCCCGGGCGGGCTCCAGACCGTGCAGTCCACCCTGCAGACGGTCGGCACCGCCGAGAAGGAGCTCGTCGCCGGGGCCAGGCAGATCGCACCGGGTGCAGCGGACGCCTACACGGCCTTCCGGGCCCCAATCGACCAGCAGGTCAGCGGCCTGCTGACCGCCTGCGCGGGCGCGGCGAAGTAGTTCAGCACCGTCGGTGCCGAGGAGGCGACCCCTACGGCACGACGGTGGCGCCCGGCACCGGACCCGAGGCGACTCGCACCGTCCGGCAGACGCCCGCGCCCGCGAGCTCGGTGCCAACGTCGACGGCGTCGTCGGCGCTGGCGCAGAGGAAGGCGCAGGTGGGGCCGCTGCCGGAGACGATGCCGGCGAGCGCGCCCGCCTCGATCCCGGCGCGCAGCGTGCGTCGCAGACCCGGCTGCAGAGAGAGCGCGGCGGCCTGGAGATCGTTGGTGAGCAGCGGCGCCAGGCGGTGCGGATCGCCGGAGGCAACGGCGGCGAGCAGCGCATCGGGGCTGCCGGCGCGCGGCGGGTCGCCCGCCTCGCGCAGCCGGTCGAGCTCGCGGTACACGGCGGGGGTACTCAGGCCCTCGCGGGCCAGCGCGAGCGTCCAGTGGAACTCGCCGCGGGCCAGCGCGGGGATGAGCCGCTCGCCGCGGCCGGTGCCGAGCGCGGTGTGGCCGTGCAGCGAGAAGGGCACGTCGGAGCCGAGCGTCGCGGCCACCTCGTCGAGGTCGTCGCGGCCGATCTCGAGGCCCCAGAGGGTGGCGGCGCCGAGCAGCGCGGCGGCCGCGTCCGCGGATCCGCCGGCCATCCCGCCCGCCACCGGGATGCCCTTGGCGATGTCGATGCGCATGTTCGGGTCGCGGCCGTACCGCTCCGCGAGCGCGACGACGGCGCGCGCCGCCAGGTTGGTGGGGTCGGTCGGCACGTCGCGGACGCCCTCGCCGGTCACGTGCAGGGTCAGCGCATCGGACGGAGTGAGGGTCACGTCGTCGTGCAGGGAGAGCGCCTGGAAGACGGTGACCAGCTCGTGGAAGCCGTCGGGCCGCACCTCGCCCACCCCGAGGTGGAGGTTCACCTTGGCGGGCGCCCGCACTGTCAAGGGGGTCGGTACCACGGAAAGCACGCGGTCCAGACTACGGGGCGGCGTCGGCGGGCCGAGCGGCGGCGAGGGCGGCGAACTGCTCGACCGACAGCTTCTCGCCGCGCTCCCGCGGATCGATACCCGCCGCGACCAGCAGCTCCTCCGCCGCGGCGGGCGATCCCGCCCAGGTCGCGAGGGCGGCGCGCAGGGTCTTGCGGCGCTGCGCGAAGGCCGCGTCGACGGCCGCCCACAGCCGGGCGCGGTCCACGTCGGGCCGGCCGTCGGGGCCGTGCAGATCGATCCGGACGAGGCCGGACTCCACGTTGGGCTCGGGCCAGAAGACCGCCCGCCCGACGGTGCCGGCCTTGCGGACGCGCCCGTAGTACGCCGCCTTCACCGACGGGACGCCGTAGACGCGCGAGCCCGGGGCCGCGGCGAGCCGGTCGGCGACCTCCAGCTGCACCATGACCAGCACGGTCCGCAGCGTGGGGACCTCGGCCAGCAGGTGCAGCAGCACCGGCACCGAGACGTTGTACGGGAGGTTCGCGACGAGCACCGTCGGCGATCCCGCGGCGGACACCTGCGCACCGGACACCTTGAGCGCGTCCTCGCCGATCACCGTGAGGTTCCCGGCCAGCTCGGGCGCGCGTTCGGCCACCGTCTTCGGGAGCTGTTCCGCGAGAACGGGATCGATCTCGATGGCGGTGACGGACGCGGCGGCGTCGAGCAGAGCGAGCGTGAGCGAGCCGAGGCCGGGGCCCACCTCGAGCGCGACGTCGTCGGGACGCACGTCGGCGGCAGCGACGATCTTGCGGACCGTGTTCGGGTCGTGCACGAAGTTCTGCCCCAGCGTCTTCGTGGGACGAACGGACAACTGCCCGGCCAGCGCGCGGATCTCCGCGGGGCCGAGCAGTCGTGCCTGATTCTTGAATTCGGCGCCGGTCACCGGTGTGACTCTACCGAGCTACTCCGAGTTACCGGAGAGCCCGAGGCGCGCGGAGCAGGACGGCCATGCGCCCCAGCCCTGCGCCTTGAGGGTCTTGCGGGCGATGTCGATCTGCTCCTCGCGGGTGGCGAGATCGGCGCGGGGCGCGTACTTGCCGCCGCCGTGCCGCAGCCAGGTGCCGTAGTCGAACTGGACGCCACCGTAGAAGCCGTTGCCCGTGTTGATCGACCAGTTGCCGGTCGACTCGCACTGCACCAGGCGGTCCCACACGGAGCCCGGCGCGACATAGGGCGCACCCGGGGCGGTGCCGACGGCGGTGACGCCGGCGACGCCCGCGTCGAGGACCTTGGAGCCGATCCGCTCGCGGGAGACGACCTTGCCGTCCACCACGTGCTCGCGGTACTGGACCTCCTGCTTACCCGGCTTGCCCGGGTCCGTGACCTGGGTCTTGCCGTTGGTCAGCTTCGGATCGTCGACCTTCTTCGGCGGCGCCGTGTACGGCTCGGTGACCGTCACGGTGGCCGTCCGGTTCCGGTTGACCGAGATGGTCATGCCGGGGGTGACGGGGGTGTTGGCGCTCGGCTTGACAGAGTCCTGCTGGATCAGCGGGACGCCCATCTTGGCCAGGTACTCGCCGACGGTGCGGCCGGCGGCGTTGGCGACGACCTTGCCGCCCGCGTCGAGCACGGTGGCGGTGACGGGCGTGACCACCGAGACGGCGGCACCGTCGAGCGGCACCTGCGCGTCGAGCGGGAGGGAGACGAAGTTCTTCGCATCGCCGAGGCCGGCCGAGGCGAGGGCGGCGCCCATCGTCAGGTCGGTGGTCTTGACGGTGCGGACCTTGCCGTTGACGTTGACAGCGATGTCACGGTCGTGCTGCACGGTGATCTGCTGGCCGGGCTTGACCGACTCGCCGAGGCCTGGGCTCACCCGGTCCGAGGCGTCGGCGTCGATGCCGGCGGAGCCGAGGATCGACTTCACCGAGCGGCTCATCGTGGAGACCTCGTGGGTCTGTCCATCGACGGTGACCGTGAAGTCCTGGTACAGCGCCGCGGCGGTGCCGCCGGAGGCCATGAGGGCGACGAGCATGGCGCCGGTCACGGCGCGGACGGGCGTGTTCTCGAGCTTGGCGGACAGGCCGCCGAGGACGCCGGGCCCGTCGTCGTCGGACGCGGCCTGCGCGGCGGGCTCGGGGGCCTCGTCGGTCTCGGCGTCGAGGACGGCCGGCTCCGGGAGAGCCTCGGCCTGCGGGTGCTCCGCGTTGTACTTCTCCTCGGCCTCGAGGGCCAGGCTCTCGGCCTCGGCGACGGCGTCGTCGCCGTAGACCTCGGCCTCGAGGTCGATGATCTCGCGGTCCGCCTCGGGGTCGAGCGGCGTGCCCTCGAGGTCGGTGAACCGGGCGAAGACCTGGGTCACGTCGAACTCGGCGGTGCGCTCCCGGGTGGAGCCGAAGGCGCCGCGGCGCGGGTGCGAGGTGGGCTGATCCACCGTGGTGGTGTTGTCGTCTGCGTCGAGCTCAGGCACTGGTGACTTCCCATGGGTGGACTGCAGGTGTGGCGCTCGGCGACGTTTCGGTCGCCGTTACATCACAGTACGGTAACGGAGAAGTGGGAGGCGTGCCAGCTTCTGTTCATTTCGCGCCCGCGAATGTGGCCCCGAACACACGATCCGCCGTCGCGGTGGTGGCCGCCGCGATCTCCTCGGGAGCGACTCCGCGCAGGTCAGCGAGGTAGCGGGCCGTATAGGGGATGCAGTACGACTCGTTGGGCGTACCCCGGTACGGGTGGGGTGTGAGATACGGCGCGTCGGTCTCGACGAGCAGTTGACCGTCCGGAACGAGGCGCGCGGCCTCCTGGAGTTCCGTGGCGTTCGTGAACGTCACGGTGCCCGAGAAGCTCAGGACGTAGCCGCGGTCCACGCACTCGCGTGCCATCGCCGCGTCGCCGGAGAAGCAGTGGAAGATCACCGTCTCCGGGGCGCCGAAGCGCTCGAGGTCCGAGAGGATGTCGGCGTCGGCCTCGCGGTTGTGGATCATCAGCGGCTTGCCGAGCCGCTTCGCCAGGTCGATGTGCCACTCGAAGGCCGCGTGCTGCTGCGCCGGCGTCGCGACGTCCTCCCGCTTGCCGAGCCAGTACCAATCGAGGCCCGTCTCCCCGATCGCCACGCACCGCGGGTCGGAGGCCAGGCGCTCGAGCTCCGCCGGCGCACCGTCGACCTCGAGCTGGTGCGCGTCGGTCGGATGCAGGGCCACGGCGGCGAAGACGCGCTCGTCCCAGCGGCTCGCCTCGATGACGTACCGCGCCTGCTCGAGATCGCAGGCGACCGTGACCACGCGGTCGACGCCGACGGACGCCGACCGGTCGACCAACTCCCGCACGGCCTCGGGCGTGCGGGCGCGGCAGCCGTCGAGGTGGGTGTGCGCGTCGACGAGGCCCGGCAGCGGCGCGGGCAGCGGAGGCGGCGGCTTCTTCTTCCCCATGTGCCCCATTGTCCCGGTACCGCCCCCGAGGCCGGTCTTCGGACCATGTTTAATCCGACGTTAAGCAGCCGCGAAGAGGTGCCAGGTGTGCTCTGTGCGGTGTCCGATCGAGGAGAACGCATGAAGAAGCCCGTCCTGTCCGCAGCCGTCGTCGCCGGCGCCGCGCTGCTCGCCGCCTGCGCCACCACCGGCGGGGAGCCGGTAGCCACACCGTCGTCGGGGTCGCCCGCCGCGGCCCCGTCGTCGGCCGGCGCTTCCCCCGGGACGACGGTGCCGGTCCCCGCAGGCCTGGACTTCGGCACCTACCCGTCGAAGGCACGCACCATCACCGCCTCCGAGAACCGGTCCTGGGTCGCGGAGGGCAACCGGATGGGCGACGAGGCGCTCATCCAGGCCAACGAGGTCGACCCCCGGCTCATCATCGGCGGCGCGAGCCTGCGCTCGTACCCCGTGCTCGTGGGCGATGGCCTCCGCAGCCGCGTGCCCGACGCCACGGCCCGGGCCTTCCAGGCCAACAAGATGCGCGTCGGCATGACCACGACGCGCGGCGATGCGCTCGACAAGCCGACCGTCGCCGTGCGCATCGGCCTCTACCGCTTCGAGACCCCCGACGCCGCGAAGCAGGCCGTCGACGCCATCCGCTCCGCGACCCAGGCCGCGCCGAAGGTCCGCGTCACCGTCGACGGTGCGCCCGACGTGCTCGCCTCCGAGTTCAAGCCCGGCACCGTCGACGCCTACGTCGTGCAGGGGCCCTTCGTCGTGAACGTGAGCGGAACCGGACCGACCACCGACCAGGGCGCGCAGTTCGTCACGAAGGCGTTCTCCCTCGAGCTGCCGAAGCTCAAGGGCTTCGCGCCGACCGCGCTCGACCAGATCCGCAAGCTGGACCTCGACAAGGACGGCATCCTGTCCAGGACGCTCCCCGCGCCCGACGCGCAGGATCCGACCCTCTTCGAGAACTGGTACACGTGGAACGGGCAGCTGCACCGGATCCAGGACATCACCAGGACCGAGACCTATCTCGCCGCCGGCATCGACCTGATCGGCAACACGGGCGCCGGCAGCGTCGTCTACCGCACCCGCGATGCGGCGGCCGCGACCACGATGGTGCAGACCATCGCGGGGAAGAATCCCGCCGTCGCCGGGATCCCTCAGCTCCCGACGGTGAAATGCATGACCGGCGGCGACGCCACGTACTGCTGGATCCCCGTCGGGCGCTACGTCGCCTCGGTGTACGACACCAACGCCGCCCTCGCGCGGCAGAAGGCCGCCGCCCAGTTCTCCATCCTCGCGACCACGCCGTAGCCCCGCTGCCGGGCGGTAGCCCCGCCGCCGGGCGCGGGACACCCGCGTCCGGCCGGGGTGCCGCGGAGGCTAGTCGGACTCGGGCTCGACGTACCGCGGGAAGACGCCCTGCGGCTTGGGCAGCGCGGTGCCGGGCACCAGGCGGGTGCCGACGGCCTCGAACATGCGCTGGTCCTTGGGCTGCTCCAGCAGGGTGAGCAGCTCCTCCGCGGACTCCGGCATCACCGGCTGCAGCAGCAGCGCGACCTGGCGGACGACCTCGGCGGTCGTGTAGAGCACCGTGCCCATGCGCTCGGGATCGCTCGCCTTGAGCTTCCACGGCTCCTGGGCCGAGAAGTACCGGTTGGTCTCGGCGAGGACCTCCCAGATCGCCTCCAGGTAGAGGTGCAGGGCCTGGTCGCCGACGTGCCGGCGGACCGTCGCCAGCAGGCCGTCCGCCCGGGCGAGGAGGGCCTCGTCGTCCTGCGTGAACGGGCCCGGCGTGGGGACCGTACCCGCGCAGTTCTTGTTGATCATCGACAGCGAGCGCTGCGCGAGGTTGCCGAGCTCGTTCGCGAGGTCGGCGTTGATCCGTCCCACGATCGCCTCGTGGCTGTAACTGCCGTCCTGGCCGAAGCTGACCTCGCGGAGCAGGAAGAAGCGCAGCGCGTCGAGGCCGTACTCGGCGATGAGGGCGTGCGGATCGACGACGTTGCCGACCGACTTGCTCATCTTCTCACCCTTGTTGAACAGGAAGCCGTGGGCGAAGACCCGCTCGGGCAGCTCGATCCCGGCGCTCATGAGGAACGCCGGCCAGTAGACGGCGTGGAACCGGATGATGTCCTTGCCGATGATCTGCAGTTTCGGCGGCCAGAAGCGCTGGAACTGCGCCGACTCCGTGGCGGGGTAGCCGGCGCCGGTGAGGTAGTTGGTCAGCGCGTCCACCCAGACGTACATCACGTGGTCCGGGTCGCCGGGGACGGGCACGCCCCAGTCGAAGGTGTCGCGGCTGATCGAGAGGTCCCGGAGTCCGCCCTTGATGAAGCTGACGATCTCGTTGCGCCGCGTCGCGGGCTCGAGGTAGCCGCCCTCGCGGTCGAGCAGGGCGAGCAGCCGGTCCTGGTAGGCGGACAGCTTGAAGAAGTACGACGCCTCCTCGGTCCACTCGACCTCGGTGCCGGTGTCGGTGGAGACGCGGGTGCCGTCCTCGGTGACGGTGGTCTCGTCCTCGGCGTAGTAGGCCTCGTCGCGCACGGAGTACCAACCCGAGTACTTGCCCAGGTAGATGTCGCCCGCGTCGACCATCTTCTGCCAGATGGCCTTCGACGCCTCGTAGTGGTCGGCGTCGGTGGTGCGGATGAACCGGTCGAAGGTCGAGCCGACGGCGCGCTGCAGCGCTTCGAACGCGGCGGCGTTGCGGTCGGCGAGGGCCTTGGTCTCGATGCCCTCCTTGGCGGCGGTCTGCTGCATCTTCAGGCCGTGCTCGTCCGTGCCGGTGAGGAAGAAGACCTCGTGACCGTCGAGTCGCTGGAACCGCGCGATCACGTCGGTGGCGATGTACTCGTAGGCGTGCCCGATGTGGGGCACGCCGTTCGGGTAGGCGATCGCCGTGGTGATGTAGAAAGCCTTGTCTGCAGCCATGGTGCGCCCAGCTTATCGGTGCACCGCAAGCGTGTTCCGGGCGGAATCGCCGACCGCGGGGTGCTGCGCCGGCGATCTCCTCCTTCCGGGTGATTCCGTCCGGCACCGCGGAGGGGGCACCATCCGGAAGGAACCTCAAGCGCACGCAACGGAATCGGACATGACACTCAGCTTCCTCTACGGACTCCTCTTCCTCGCCTCCTGGCGGATCCTCCGGCTCGCACCTCCGGCGCGGCGACCACGCCCGCGGTGGCCGGCGGCTCTCGTCGTCGTCGCCGTAGCCGGGTCGGCGGCCCAACTCCTGCTTCCCGGCCTCGAACGGGCCTGGGAACGCTCGGCCTCCGCGATCGACGGTGGCGAACTGTGGCGGATCGGGACGTCGTTCCTCATCCAGGGCGGCGGCGCCTGGGGCATGGGCTTCAACCTCGTCACCCTCGTGGTCACCGCGCTCCTCGCGGCCCGCGTCTTCGGCGGCGGTACCGGCGTCCCGGACCGAGCGGGCGGCGCGGCCGCGCTGCCCGCCGTCCTCGGGCCGGTGGTCTGGGTCGCCGGCGGCGTGCTCGGCAACCTGCTGGCGCTCGCGGTCGGTTTCCCCGATGGCGCGGGCAGCTCGCTGGCAACGATGACGCTCGCGGTCACGGCGGCGGTCGCGGCAGCGCCGCTGTCCGCGCGGACCGGCCGCGTCGCGATCGGCGTCCTCGCCGCGGTGGCGCTCGCGCTGTTGGCACTGCACGACGAGCACGCGATCGCCGCCGTGCTCGGTGCGGTCCTGGGGCTGGGGCTGCGCTGGGGCGGTGCGCCGGACCGGATCGTCGCGGGCGCGGCCTGCTGGGCGGGCGCGGCGGTCTTCTTCGTCGGGCAGGGGATCGCGATGGCGGGCGTGAAGAACGGCTACGGCCCGGTGCGGCACATGGTCAGCGACCTCGGGATGGTCGGCTGCGACCCGGCCGACGTGGGCGGTTACCACACGGAGGTGTGCTCGCCCTGGCACCTCGCGATGAACCTCGGCTTCGCCGGAACCGGCGTGGCGCTCCTCGCCGGCACCGTCCTCCTGCGGCCGCTGCTGCCGCCCGGCCGGCTCGCGGCCACGGGCGCGGCGCTCCTCGGCGTGGGCGGGCTGGGCAAGATCGGGGCCGGGCTGACCCCGGGCGACCTCTACCCCACTGCGCACATGGCGGTCGCGGTGTTCAGCGGCCCCGCACCGACGGTCGGCGTGCTCCTGCTCGGGCTGTCGCTCCGCGCGACGCACCGGACGGCGGGCCGCGCCGCGGTGCTGTGCGGCACCGTCGGGATCGCGGGCTTCGCGGCGACGTCGGTGGCGATGACCGCCGGCTGGGCCGGGCTGGCGGAGCGGAGCGCGATGTACCCGGTGATCGCGTGGGTGATCGGCGCCGGGGTCACGCTGCTCGTCAGCCGGCGAGGACGGACGCCGGCACCGCGTCCAGCGCGATGACGGCGCCGGACTCGTCAAGGCGGAAGCGGGCGATGTCCCGGCCGTAGCGCACATAGACCACGTCGTAGTCCACGCCGATGACCTCGGTGTCGACGGTCGGCAGCGCAGTGGCGGTACCCGCGTACTCGCCCTCCGCGTAGAACCGGACCTGGCTGCGCTCGCCGTGGGCGACGTGCACCCAGGCCAGTCGCCCGCCGAGGTCCGTGCCGCCGTCGATCACCGGGTTCATCGCTCCTCCTCCGTGGTTCGGGTGGCGGGCGGATCGGGTGGGTGGGAGAGATCCGCCGGCCGAGACCCACTCTTCCGGCCCGCGCCCTCCGCGCACATCCGGTGAAACCCCCATTCCTCCCCGAGATCGTCCGGCGGCGCCGTGACAGGATGGCGCGGTGCAACCGGTCGACATGCTGCGGGCGCTCCGCGAACGCGGCCACCGGCCCGCCGCGCTGCTCGGCGCGTGGGGCGGGTTTCGCGCCGTGATCGCACCGTCGCCGACACTCGTTCCGGGCGCCGCGCCCGTCGGTGCGCCGTGGCTCGGCATCGTCGGCTATCCGGACCCGACCGAGGAGCCCCGCCTCGTCCCGGAGGTCGTCGGCGGCGAACCCGGCCCACTGCTGCTCCTCGATCACGACGGCCACTGGGCCTGCACGGATCCGACGTTCCCGATCCCCGACACCGCGCCCGCCGCGCGGCCGTGGAGCGCCACCTGGACCGCGCCCGACCGGGCCGACCACCGCGCCGCCGTCCTCGCCTGCCAGGAGGCGATCCGCGCGGGCGACGTGTACCAGGTGAACGTGTGCACCCGGTTCGGCGGCGCGCTCACCGGCGACCCGCTGGACCTGTTCGCCGACATCGCCGCCGCCACCCGCCCCGCCAAGGCCGCCTACCTCGAGGGCGACTGGGGCGCGGTCGCCTCCTTCTCCCCCGAGACCTTCCTCACCGAGCGCGACGGCATGCTCACCTCGCGGCCCATCAAGGGCACGCTGCCGCTGACCCGGCCACCGGAGGATCTGCGCGCGAGCGTCAAGGACGTCGCGGAGAACGTGATGATCGTCGACCTGGTGCGCAACGACCTCAGCCGCGTCGCCGCGACCGGCACCGTCCGCACGCCGGAACTCCTCCGCGTCGAGCCCGCGCCCGGCGTCTGGCACCTGGTCTCGACGGTGACCGCACGCCAGCGGCCCGGCACCACCCGCGCTCAGCTGCTCGACGCGACCTTCCCGCCCGCGTCGGTCACGGGCACCCCGAAGCTCTCCGCCCGCAGCCGCATCACCGCGTGGGAGCGGCACACGCGCGGCAGCTACTGCGGCGCGATCGGGATCGACCACCCGCTGACGGGCCTGGACCTGAGCGTCGCGATCCGCACCGTCGAGGCGCGCGACGGTGCGCTGCGGCTCGGCGTGGGCGGCGGCATCACCATCGACTCCCAGCCCGACGCCGAGTGGCGCGAGTGCCTCGACAAGGCGGCGTCGATCGTCGGCCATCGCGGATCTCCCCCGCACGGGTGACGACGCCCCGCGTCGCGGCCCGCGACACTGGCCGCATGGTCGACCTCCGCGCCCCCGCCGTGCGCCGCTTCCTGCTGCTCCTGGCGGCGGCCTTCGCCGCCGGGCTCTGCTTCGGCGGCTACCTCTACACGCAGCGCGACCCGGTCGTCGCCGGCTTCGTCCCGTGGACCGCGGCGTGGCCGCAGCACGCGGCGGTCGCGGTGGTCGGGGTGGTGCTGGCAGCGGTGCTGGTGACGCGGCGCTGGCAGCCGCGCCGCCCGGCGCTGACGCCGCCGCGGATCCTGGCGGCGCTGCCCCTGCTGGGACTGCTGGTGTTCGCGGCCTTCCGCGCCGGGGTGCAGGTGCTGGCCGGGCTGGATCCGAACTTCACGGTGAACGCGTGGGGCGGCCCCACCTACCTGGGCGCGATGGCGTGCCACTACCTCGATCTCGCGGTCGGCGCGACGGTGGTGGTGTGGGCGCTGCGGTCGATCCTGACTCAGCGGGCGGCGAGCGCCGCCTCGTAGAGCTCCCGCTTCGAGGCGCCGGTCTCCGCGGCGACGGCGGCGCAGGCGTCCTTGAGCCGCTCCCCCGCGTCGACCCGGCGCAGCACGGCGGCGATGTGATCCTCCGGGTTCGCTGAGACCGGGTCGGCTCCGGCGACCACGACGGTGATCTCGCCGCGCACCCCGTCGGCGGCCCAGGCGGCGAGCTCGCCCAGCGTGCCCCGGCGGACCTCCTCGTAGGTCTTGGTGAGCTCGCGACACACCGCGGCGCGACGGTCGGTTCCGAGAACCTCGACGGCGTCGGCGAGGGTCTCGGCGAGGCGGTGCGGCGACTCGAAGAACACGGCCGCCCGCCGCTCGGAAACGAGCTCCGTGAGCCAGGACCGGCGGGCACCGGACTTGCGCGGGGCGAAGCCGTCGAACAGGAACCGCTCGACGGGCAGCCCGGACAGGGCCAGCGCGGTCGTGACGGCGGACGGCCCGGGCAGGCACGTGACCCGGTGACCGGCCTCGACGACCGCCGCGACCAGGCGGTATCCGGGGTCGGAGACCGACGGCATGCCCGCGTCCGTGACGAGAAGGACCGTGTCTCCGGCGTCGAGCGCGGCGAGCAGCTGCGGGATGCGACCGGCCTCGTTGTGGTCGTAGAAGCTGAGGATCCGGCCGCGCGGTTCGACGTCCAGCGAGGCGGCCAGGGAGCGGGCCCGGCGGGTGTCCTCGGCGGCGATGACGTCGGCATCGCCGAGCGCGGAGACCAGCCGCGCCGTGGCGTCACCCGGGTTGCCCATCGGCACCCCGGCGACGATCAGTGCCCCGCGCGCGTCCTCTGCTCCCACAGGACACACCCTACGATGGGTCGCGTGACAGCTGTGGCGATGCCCGAGGGGCGTAGCGAGGACCGCGAGATGGTGAGCCCGGGCCCGCGGCTCCCGCCCGCCGTGTTCGGCGCCACCGACCGCGCCTTCGGCTGGACCGTGACGCTGGTGCTGACCGCCGTCGCGGCGGCCACGCGGTTCTTCAACCTGGGCTACCCGAGCAACACGGGCTTCATCGGCAGCACGCCGGTGCAGACCCCGGTCTTCGACGAGAAGCACTACGCGCCGCAGGGCTGGCAGGTGCTCTCGGGCGGGCAGTGGATCGAGGACAACCCCGGATTCGGGCTGGTCGTGCACCCGCCCGTGGGCAAGTGGATGATCGCGATCGGCGAGTGGCTGTTCGGCTACAGTCCGCTGGGCTGGCGGTTCATGTCGGCGGTGTGCGGCACGCTGCTCGTCTTCCTGGTGATCCGCGCGGCGCGGCGGCTGTCGCGGTCCACGCTGATCGGCGGCCTCGCCGGGCTGTTCCTCATCTGCGACGGCCTGACGATGGTCTCCTCGCGCGTCGCGCTGCTCGACATCTTCCTCGTGTTCTTCGGCTTCGCCGCCTTCTCGATGATCCTCGTGGACCGCGACCAGATGCGGGAGCGCCTGCACCGCGCGGCACTCGAGGGCCGGATCACCGATTCGCTGTACGGGCCGCGGCTGGGCTTCCGCTGGTGGCGCTTCTCCGCCGCGATCATGGTGGGCCTGGCGTGCGGCGTGAAGTGGTCGGGGGCGTACTTCCTCATCGGCGTCCTGGTGCTCTCGCTGGCCTTCGACGTGGCGAACCGGCGCCAGTACGGCGTGCTGCGGCCGTGGCGCGGGGTGCTGCTGCGCGACCTGGTCCCATCGGGCATGTCACTCGGGGTGGTCCCGGTGCTGGTGTACCTCGGGACCTTCTGGCCGTGGTTCTCCTCGGAGACCTCGGTCTACCGGTACGCGGTGGGCAACCAGATCGGCGAGGGCGGCCCGTTCGGGTGGGTCCCCGCGGCGCTGCGGTCCCTGTTCTTCTACGAGACCACGATCCTCGACTTCCACGACGGGCTGACCAACTCGGCCGGCAACCACCACCCGTGGGAATCGAAACCGTGGACCTGGCCGATGGGCCTGCGGCCGATGCTCTACCACTACACGGCGGACCAGTCCGGGGGCATGTGCGGCGACGGGCCGTGCGTCCGCGCGGTGATGGCGGTCGGCACGCCGGCGCTGACGTGGATCGCCGTGCCCGTGGTGCTGTGGGCACTGTGGAAGATGGTCGTCAAGCGGGACTGGGCCTACGCCGCGCCCGTGACCATGTACTTCGCGACCTACCTGCCGTGGTTCCTCAACCTCGACCGGCAGATGTACTACTTCTACGCGCTCACCCTGATGCCCTTCCTGTGCATCATGATCGCGCTGATCTGTCGCGAGGTGCTGGGGCTCGACGGTCGCGCCCGGTACTTCGGCTTCGAGCGGCTGCAGCTCGGCCGCTGGCTGGTGGTGCTCTACGCGACGATCGTGGTGCTGAACTTCGCCTGGCTGTGGCCGATCCTCACCGCCACGCCGATCCCCATGTGGTGGTGGCGCCTCGAGCTCTGGTTGCCGAGCTGGCAGTAGGCCCGGAGGGCGGGGGCGGCGGCCCGGCAGGCACGGGCGGAGGTCCACGTCCACGCTGCGACGGGACTCCGAATTCTGTCCGGTTCGGACACCGTGTCCGAACCGGACAGAATCCGAGAGTCGTCGATGCGGTGCACGTCGCCGACCGCACGATCAGGAAACGGCGCTCCTCTGGGCAGCCGCACTCAGACCGTCGCGGCGACGCGGGTCTCCCGGGCCAGCATCCACGCGAACGCGGCGACCACGCACAGCGCGGCAGTGACGGCGAAGGCCCAGGTGAAGCCGAGGTACTGGGCGATGGCGCCGGCGAGCAGCGGGCCGGAGATGGTGCCCGCATCCTGTGCCATCTGATACGCCGAGAGCGCGCCGCCGCTGCGGCCCTTGCCCTGCAGCACGTCGGCGAGGGAGGCCTGCATGGTCGGGGCGACGAGGCCCGTCCCGATCCCGGCGACCACGGTGACGAGGAACGCGACCAGCACCGAGTCGGTGAAGCCCAGCGCTACCGTGCCCGCGGCGATGACGAGCATGCCGGTCACGATGAACGGCCGGCGGCCGTAGCGGTCGGAGGCGCGGCCCGCGGGGAACATGGCGAGCACGTCGCCGGCGGCGTAGGCGGCCAGCGCGTAGCCGGCGATCGCGGCGGGCTGGTCCAGCACGGCGGCGAAGAACAGCGGCAGCAGCGAGACCCGCATCGAGTACACCCAGCCGAACACCACCGCGGTGAACAAGGCGGCCCGATAGGCGGAGTCGGCGAGGGCCTCGCGCACCGTCGTGCCCGGTTCGGAGGAGGCCTCCTCCCGGCCCGCGAGGGTGCTGCCGCGCAGCGCGATGCCCACGACGAGCGTCGCGACGACGAGCGCGATGGCGTAGACGACGAACGGCACCCGCAGGCCGAAGCCGACGAGCGCGCCGCCCAGCAGCGGGCCGCAGATGCCGCCGAGCACGAAGCTCGACGAGTACACGCCGCTGACCCTGCCGCGGATCGCGGCGGGCGCGATGCGGATCATCAGGCCCATCGCCGAGACGGTGAACATCACCGAGCCGACGCCGCCCAGCCCGCGGAAGAGCATGAGCTGCCAGTAGCTCTGCGCGAAGGCGACGGCGAGCGTCGAGGCGGCGACGATCAGGAGCCCCGTCATGTAGATCCAGCGTTCGCCGAAGGCCTTCACCAGCGGGCCGGTGGCGGGTGCGAAGGCGAGCCGCATGATCGCGAAGGCGCTCACGACCGCGGAGGCGGCGCCGATGCCCACGTCGAAGGTGCGGGCGAAGGCGGGCAGCGCGGGCGCCACGACGCCGTAGCCGAGGGCGATCACGAAGCTCGCCGCGACGAGGACCCAGACCTCCGGCGGTACCCGCTGCGGCGCGGGCGCGGAAGCTGCTGAGTTCACCGAAACATCATCCGCTAAGAACGCGTCAAGACCCGCATCGGGGGCGTTAACGCGGCCTTGATCCGGCCCCGAACGGTGGTCGAGTGGAGCGCATGGACATCTCCAACGCGCTGGCCCTGGCGGCCACGATCCTCACCCTGGCGTACCTGCTGTACGCCCTGCTGCGCCCGGAGCGCTTCTGATGAGCGGCACCCTCTCCGGCCTGCTGACGATCGGCACCCTGGTCGCGGCGCTCGCCATCGCGTACCGCCCGCTCGGCGACTACCTGGCGCACGTGGTCACCACGCCCAAGCACTGGCGCGTCGAGCGCGTCGTCTACCGCCTCGTGGGCGCCGACCCCGAGGCCGAGCAGGGCTACCGGGTCTACGCGCTGGCGGCGCTCGCGTTCAGCGCCGTCAGCATCGTCGGGCTCACGATCCTGCTCCTCGTGCAGGGCTGGCTGCCCGGCGTCGAGCCGAAGCAGTGGCGCTTCGACGAGGCCCTCAACACCGCGATCTCCTTCGTCACCAACACCAACTGGCAGTGGTACTCGGGCGAGAGCGCCATGAACCTCATCGCGCAGGCGATCGGCCTCGCGGTGCAGAACTTCGTCTCCGCGGCCGTCGGCATCGCCGTGGCCGTCGCGCTGATCCGCGGCTTCGTCCGCTCCCGCACCGACCGGCTCGGCAACTTCTGGGTGGACCTCACCCGCATCACGCTGCGCGTGCTGCTGCCGATCGCTGTGATCGGCGCCGTCATCCTCATGGCGCAGGGCGTCGTGCAGACGCTGTGGCAGCGGCACGAGATCGTCGGGCTCGACGGGCAGAAGCAGGTGCTCACCGGCGGCCTCGTCGCGAGCCAGGAGGTCATCAAGCTCCTCGGCACCAACGGCGGCGGCTACTTCAACGCCAACTCCGCGCACGCCTTCGAGAACCCGACGGCCGCGACCAACCTGTTCCAGATCTTCCTCATCCTGCTCATCCCCGTGGCGCTGCCCCGCATGCTGGGCAACCTCGTCGGCAACCACCGGCAGGGCTACGCGATCCTCGGCTCGATGACGGTGATCTTCGCCGTCTCCACGGCGATCTCCATCGGCGCGCAGCTGGGCAACCAGGGCACGGCCGGCCAGGCCGCGGGCGCCGCCCTCGAGGGCCAGGAGCTGCGGATCGGCCAGTGGGGCACCGGCCTGTTCGCCACCGCCACCACCAGCACGTCGACGGGGGCCGTCAACGCCGCGCACGACAGCCTCACCCCCGGCGCCGGCGGCGCCGCGCTGGTGAACATGCTGCTCGGTGAGATCAGCCCCGGCGGCGTGGGATCCGGCCTCTACGGCATGCTCGTCATCGCCGTCCTCACCGTCTTCCTCTGCGGTCTCATGGTGGGCCGCACCCCCGAGTACCTGGGCAAGAAGATCGGCCGCACCGAGATCACCCTCGCCGCGCTGTACATCCTGGTGATGCCCGCGCTGGTGCTGGTCGGCACCGCCGCCACCGTGGTCCAGGAGCAGGGCGTCGCCGCCATGACCAACGACGGTGCGCACGGCCTCTCCGAGGTCCTCTACGCCTACGCCTCGGCCGCGAACAACAACGGCAGCGCCTTCGCGGGCCTCGCCGTCGACACCCCGTGGTTCAACTACACCCTCGGCGCCGCGATGCTCCTCGGCCGCTTCGCGCCCATGGTCGCGATCCTCGCCCTGGCGGGCGCGCTCGCCAAGCAGCACCCCGTGCCCGCCACCGCGGGCACCATCCCCACCCACCGCCCGCTGTTCGTGGGCCTCACCGTGGGCGTCGTGGTCCTGGTGGCCGGATTGACCTTCGTCCCCGCCCTCGCGCTCGCACCGATCTCGGAGGTCACCCAGTGACGAACACGCTGACCGACACCACCCCGTCGGACCCGAAGGCCGTCACCCAGGCACCGAAGCGGCGCTCCGCGTTCTCGCTCGCCGAGCTCAAGTCGGCGCTGCCCCGCGCGGCCGCGAAGCTGGACCCGCGCACGCAGATCCGGCAGCCCGTCGTCTTCGTGGTGTGGATCGCCTCGGTGTACACCACCGCGCTGGCGATCGTGAACCCGTCGGTGTTCGCGTGGTCCGTGGCCGTCTTCCTCTGGGCGACGGTGCTCTTCGCGAACCTCGCCGAGGCCGTCGCCGAGGGCCGCGGCCGCGCGCAGGCCGATTCGCTGCGCAAGGCCAAGACGGAGACCATCGCGCGGCGCAGGACCGCGTCGGGCGAGGAGCAGGTCCCCGGCTCGCAGCTGCACGTCGGCGACCTCGTGATCGTCGAGGCCGGCGAGGTCATCCCCGGCGACGGCGACGTCGTCGAGGGCATGGCGACCGTCGACGAGTCGGCGATCACCGGCGAGTCCGCCCCCGTCGTGCGCGAGTCCGGCGGCGACCGCTGCGCCGTCACCGGCGGCACCCGGGTGCTGTCCGACCGCATCGTCGTCGAGATCAAGACCGAGCCGGGCAAGAGCTTCATCGACCGGATGATCGGCCTCGTCGAGGGCGCCAACCGGCAGAAGACGCCGAACGAGATCGCCCTGAACATCCTGCTCACGGTGCTCACGATCATCTTCCTGCTGGCGGTCGCGACGCTGCAGCCGATGGCGATCTACTCGGGCGGCGCGGTCGACGTGGTGGTGCTCGTGGCGCTGCTCGTCTGCCTCATCCCCACGACGATCGGCGCGCTGCTCTCCGCGATCGGCATCGCCGGCATGGACCGGCTGGTGCAGCGCAACGTGATCGCCAAGTCGGGCCGCGCGGTGGAGGCCGCGGGCGACGTCTCGACGCTGCTGCTCGACAAGACCGGCACCATCACCTACGGCAACCGCCGGGCCACGTCGTTCCACCCCGTCGCGGGGGTCGACGAGCACACGCTCGCCGGGCACGCGCTGCTCGCCTCGCTGGCCGACGAGACGCCCGAGGGGCGCTCCATCGTCGACCTGGCGACGGAGCGCGGCCACGAGGTCCCGACGGTGCGCCTCGGCACCGTCGTGCCGTTCACGGCGCAGACCCGCATGTCGGGCGTCGACCTGCCCGACGGCACCCGCATCCGCAAGGGCGCCTCGGCGGCCGTGCTGGCGTGGGTCGCCGCGGAGCACCGGGTCGACGGGCCCGGCGAGACCCTGGGCGAGGCCGTCAGCGAGGCGCTCGGCGCCGTCGACGTGCGGCTGGCCGTCGATGAGATCTCGGCCTCCGGCGGCACCCCGCTGGTCGTCGCCTACGCCGAGCCCGGCGCGGCGCCGACCCTGCAGGGCGTCGTGCACCTCAAGGACGTGGTCAAGGCGGGCATGCGGGAGCGCTTCGCGCAGCTGCGCGCGATGGGCATCCGCACCGTCATGATCACCGGCGACAACCCGCTCACCGCGAAGGCCATCGCCGAGGAGGCGGGTGTCGACGATTACCTCGCCGAGGCCACCCCCGAGGACAAGCTGGCGCTCATCAAGCAGCAGCAGGAGGGCGGCCGCCTCGTCGCGATGACCGGCGACGGCACCAACGATGCGCCGGCGCTCGCGCAGGCCGACGTGGGCGTCGCGATGAACACGGGCACCTCCGCCGCGAAGGAGGCCGGGAACATGATCGACCTGGACTCCGACCCGACGAAGCTCATCGACATCGTGGAGATCGGCAAGCAGCTGCTCATCACCCGCGGTGCGCTGACCACGTTCTCGATCGCCAACGACATCGCGAAGTACTTCGCGATCATCCCGGCGATGTTCGTGCCCCTGGCGCCCGGCCTCGACGTGCTCAACGTGATGCGGCTGCACAGCCCGCAGTCGGCGATCCTCTCGGCGGTGATCTTCAACGCGCTCATCATCGTCGCGCTGATTCCGCTGGCGATGCGGGGCGTGAAGTACACCGCCAAGTCGGCCGACAAGCTGCTGGCGCGCAACCTCACCATCTACGGCCTCGGCGGCATCGTCGTCCCCTTCCTCGGCATCAAGCTGATCGACCTCGTCGTGCAGCTCCTGCCCGGCCTCTCCTGAAAGGCTCTGACATGTTGAGTTCCACACCGCGCCAGCTCCTCGCCGGCCTGCGCATGCTGATCGTCATGACCGTCGTCCTCGGGGCGCTGTTCCCGCTGGCGATCTGGGGCGTCGGGCAGGTCGCGTTCAGCGCGAAGGCGAACGGCTCGCAGATCGAGCAGAACGGGACCGTCGTCGGGTCCGAGCTGCTGGCCCAGAAGTTCGACGGTCCGCAGTGGTTCCACCCGCGCCCGTCCGCCGGCGAGTACGACACCCTCGCCTCCGGCGGCACCAACCTCGGGCCGAACAGCGAGAAGCTGGTCGCGCTCATCGCGGAGCGCCGCGCGAAGGTCGCCGCGGAGGACGGCGTGGCACCGTCGGACGTGCCGACCGACGCCGTGACGGCGAGCTTCTCCGGGCTCGATCCGCACATCTCCCCCGCGTACGCGCGGCAGCAGGTGGCGCGCGTCGCGAAGGCCCGCGGTCTGGCGGCGGAGCGGGTGACCGCGCTGGTCTCCGCGCACACCGAGGGGCGTCAGCTCGGCTACCTGGGCGAGGAGCGGGTTAACGTGGTGAATCTGAACGCCGCGCTCACCGACATCGCCGCGAAGTAGCCCGGTCGGAGAAGGAGGGGGACACATGCCGAAGGGGCTTCTTCGCGTCTACCTGGGCGCCGCGCCCGGCGTGGGCAAGACCTACGCCATGCTCACCGAGGGCGTGCGTCGTGCCTCGCGCGGGACGTCGGTGGTCGTGGGTTACGTCGAGACCCACGGCCGGCCCCAGACCGAGGCCCAGGTCCAGGGGCTGCAGGTGATCCCCCGGCGGAAGGTCGAGTACCGCGGCGCGGTGCTCGAGGAGATGGACGTCGACGCGGTGATCGCCGCGCACCCGACGGTGGTCCTCGTCGACGAGCTCGCCCACACGAACGCCCCCGGATCGAAGAACGAGAAGCGCTGGCAGGACATCGCCGAGCTGCTCGACGCCGGGATCACCGTGGTCACCACGGTCAACATCCAGCACCTCGAGTCCCTCGGCGACGTCGTCGAGTCGATCACCGGCGTGCGGCAGCGCGAGACGATCCCCGACACCGTCGTCCGCCGCGCCGAGCAGGTGCAGCTCGTGGACATGACCCCCGAGGCGCTGCGGCGGCGCATGGCGCACGGCAACATCTACGCCCCCGACAAGGTGGACGCGGCCCTCTCGCACTTCTTCCGCATCGGGAACCTCACGGCGCTAAGGGAACTCGCGCTGCTGTGGCTGGCCGACCGCGTGGACGAGCGGCTCGAGCAGTACCGCTCCGAGCAGGGCATATCGGCGGCGTGGCCGACCCGCGACCGCACCGTCGTCGCGCTCACCGGCGGCCCCGAGGGCGGGACGCTGCTGCGGCGCGGCGCCCGGATCGCGGCGAAGGGTGCGGGCGGCGAGCTGCGCGCGGTGTACGTCGCGCGCAGCGACGGCCTCTCGGGCGCCTCCCCCGCCTCGCTGGCGCAGCTGCGGCAGCTCACCGAATCGCTGGGCGGCACCTTCCAGGTCGTCACCGGCGACGACGTGGCCGCCGCGATCCTGCAGTACGCCACGTCGGTCAACGCCTCGCGGATCGTCCTCGGCAAGTCGCGGCACCGCGCGCTCACGTCGATGGTCCGCCGGCCCGTCTCCGACGCGGTGATCGAGGGCTCCGGCGACATCGACGTGCAGGTGGTCACGCACGAGCGGGCCGCGGGCGCGGGCCGCCGCCGGCTGCTGCCCCGCATCGACGGCCCCGACCCCGTGCTGCTCGGCAAGCGGCGCACCATCGCCGGCTGGGTGCTGGCGATCGCGGGGCCGGTGATCCTGACGGCCCTGCTCGCGCAGACCCGCCAGTGGCACTCGCTGCCCACCGAGCTCATGCTCTTCCTCATGCTGACGGTGGCCGTCGCCCTGGTGGGCGGTATCCGGCCGGCGGTGCCCGCGGCGATCCTCGGATCGTTCCTGCTCAACTACTACTTCGCCCCGCCCCTCTACACGTTCACCGTGGCGTCGGGCGAGAACGTCTTCGCCGTGGCGATGTTCGTGCTCACGGCGATCGCGGTCGCGTCGGTGGTCTCGCTCGCGGCCCGGCAGACCGCCCGCGCCGCCCGGGCCCGCGCCGAGGCCGACGTGCTCAGCGGCCTCGCGGACACCCTGCTCGCGACCGAGAACGCGGACGACGAGATCCCCGCCCTGCTCGAGGAGGCCATCGCGACCTTCGGGCTGCGCGGCGCCTCGCTGCTGCGGCGCGACGACGCCGACTCCCCCTGGCAGCTGGTCGCGGGCCGCCGCGAGTCGCCGCTCACCCCGGAGGACGGCACCGATGCGGCGATGGTCGGCGACACCGTGGCGCTGGTGGTCGACGGCGACAGCCTCAGCGCGTCCGAGCACGGCCTGCTCGTCGCCTTCGCGGCGCACGCGGCGGCCCGGCTCGACCGGGAGGAGCTCAGCGCGGAGGCGAAGCAGGCCCGGGCCCTGGCCGAGGGCAACCGCGCCCGGACGGCCCTCCTCAGCGCGGTCTCGCACGACCTGCGCACGCCCCTGGCGGGGATCAAGGCCGCCGTCGGCTCGCTGCGCAGCGACGACGTGGAGTGGTCCGACGAGGACGAGGCGGAGCTGCTCGCGACCATCGAGGAGAGCGCCGACCGGCTGGACTCGTTGGTGGGGAACCTGCTCGACATGTCGCGGCTGCAGTCCGATTCGCTGACGCTGCTCACCCGCGAGGTGGGGATCGAGGAGGTGCTGCCCGCCATCTGGACCGCGCTCCCCGATGCCGACCTGGCGTTCGACTTCGCCTGCGACGACACGGATGCGACGCCCACGGCGCTCGCCGATCCGGGCCTGCTGGAGCGGGTGCTCGCGAACCTCGTGGAGAACGCGGTGCGGCATTCGCGGGGCGGCCCGGTCACGGTCGGCGTCTCCGGCGTGCACACCCCGGACGGGGATCGGCTGCAGGTACACGTGCGCGACCACGGCCCGGGCGTGCCGCAGGAGCAGCGCGAGGCGATGTTCAAGCCCTTCCAGCGGATGGGCGACGCCCCGGCCGGCAACGGCGTGGGGCTGGGGCTCGCGGTGGCCCGCGGGCTCACCGAGGCGATGGGCGGCACGCTCACCGCGGAGGACACCCCGGGCGGCGGCCTGACGATGATCGTGGACCTGCCCGCCGCGCAGCCGGTGTCGAGTGATGAGGTGGTCTCGTGACGTTCGTTCTGGTGGTCGACGATGAGCCCGCGATCCTGCGCACCCTGCGGATCAACCTCAAGGCCCGTGGCTACGAGGTGGAGACGGCCGCCGACGGCCGGTCCGCGCTGCAGATCGCGCGCGAGCGGACGCCCGACGTCATCGTCCTCGACCTGGGCCTGCCCGACATCGACGGCACCGCGGTGCTGGCGAAGCTGCGGGAGTTCTGCACGTCACCGGTGATCGTGCTCTCGGCGCGGCACGGCAGCGACGACAAGGTGGAATCGCTGGACATCGGCGCCGACGACTACGTGACCAAGCCCTTCGCCATGGACGAGTTCCTGGCCCGGGTGCGGGCACAGGTCCGGCGGACGGGCCTCGTCGACGCCCCCGCCCCCGCCAAGACGGAGGCCTTCGAGGTGAACTTCGAGGCGCGGACGGTGACCCGCGACGGCACGACGGTGCGCCTCACCCCCACCGAGTGGAAGATCGTGGACGTGCTGGTCCGCAACGCCGACCGCCTCGTCTCCCAGCAGACCCTGCTGCACGAGGTGTGGGGGCCGTCGTACTCGCGCGAGACCAACTACCTGCGCGTGTACATGGCGCAGCTGCGCCGCAAGCTGGAGCCGGATCCGTCCCACCCGCGCTACTTCGTCACCGAGCCCGGGATGGGTTACCGCTTCATCCCGTACCCGTAGCGCCCCGACGGGCCCGGTTCGGGAGCGCGGCGTACCTCCCGCCGGGTACGACGGTGCTCCTGCCGCGCGACTCTCGGATTCTGTCCAGTTCGGACGACGAGTCCACAACGGACAGAATCCGAGAGTCGACGGGAAGGCACCATCGCTCCCCTCCGGGCGCGCCGCCGCGAGACTCAGTCGGCGGGTGCGGTGAGCGGGCGGTCGAGGGCGGTGGCGGTGTAGAGGCCGGTGAGGCAGCGGGTGCCGTCGAGGGTGTCGGTGTAGACGTCGGCCGCGGCGATCATGGTGCGGCCGGGAGGTCCGACGAGGCGGCCGACCGCGACCAGGCGCTCCCCGCGCGCCGGGCGGAGGTTGTGGGAGTTCATGGCGGTGGTCGCGGCGACGCGGCCGGAGTCGTGGATCGCGGCGTACGCCGCGCCGACCGCGGCGATGTCGGCCAGCATGGCGACGATGCCGCCGTGGCAGTGCACCCCGTCGAAGGTGACGTCGGGGACGACCGGCATCGAGAGGACGGCGCGGTCGGGTGTGACATCGTCGACCGAGAGCTGGAGCCAACGGGCGACGGGCATGGAGTCGAGGACACGAGCGAGGACGCGTTCCAGGGTCGTCATGGCCGAAACATATCACTGATACAATTGCCGAGGAAGATGCCGAGACAGAGAACCAGGACGCCCGAGGTCGCGGACGGGATCGCCGCCGCCGCACTGGAGATCGTCCGCGCCGAGGGCGTGGACGGGCTCACGACCCGGCGCGCCGCGGCCGCCGCGGGCACGAACATCGCCGCGCTGGGCCAGCTCTTCGGGAACCGCGACGGCCTCGTGAACGCGGTCGCGCTGCGCGGCTTCGCCCTGCTCGTCGAGACCCTGCCGCAGGCGGAGGGCGCGCCCCGCGAGGTGCTCTCCGCCTGGGCCGACGCCTACCGCCGCTTCGCCGCCGACGAGCCCGCGCTGGTCGACGTGATGTTCGCGCGCCCACTCACGGGCCCGATCCCGCCCGAGCACCCGGTGCACGAGTGCCGGCGCGTGCTCGTCGAGGCCTTCGGCGCACTCACGGGCAGCGCCGACCGGGCGGACGTCGAGGCGATCGCGCTCGGCTTCGGCGCACTCCTCGAAGGCCTGGCGACGAAGGACCGGCACGGCCTGCTCGGCCCCACCGCAGACGCACGCGACCGGTCCTGGCGCCTCGCCGTCGCCGCCTACGCCGACGGCGCCGCCCGCTGATTCAGCGCAGTTCGGCCGGCAGCCCGGCGAGCGCGAACAGGTCCGCGGGATCGAGGAACGCGGAGACGTGGGTGAGCTCGCCGTCGGTGAAGGTCAGCACGTCCAGCTGGAAGGGCAGCCACACTCCTGCGCCGGGATCGCGCAGGTACATCGCGGCGGCGGGCAGGCCGTTGCACACCGTCGGGACCATCCGCAGATCCCCGGCGACCTGCGCGGGGCACTGCGTCCGCGACAGCTCACCGATGGCCTCCGCACCGCGGTACCAGCCGGGAATCGGCGGCATCTCCCACGTGGCGTCGGCGGCGAGGATGCGCACCACCCCGTCGATGTCGTGCCGCTCGAAGGCGGCGCAGAACTCGCCCCACACCCGCTTCTCGTCGTCGGACAGCTCCGCGGCCTTCCGGCCGTCGCGGGCGGCACCGTCGCCGATCGAGGCCCGGGCCCGCTGCAGGGCGCTGTTCGCCGACGCCACGGAGGTCTCGAGGGCCGCGGCCGTCTCGGCGGCGGAGAACTCGAGGACGTCGCGCAGGATCAGCGCGGCCCGCTGCTTGGCCGGCAGCACCTGCAGCGCCGCGACCATCGCGAGCCCGATGCCCTCCCGGGCGACCGCCGCCTCCCCCGGATCGCCGAGCGCGCGGTCCGGGAGGGGCTGCAGCCACAGCACCTCGGTCGACGGCGCGACCGGCTCCAGCGGATTCGACGGCTCGCCGCCGAGCCCGACTGGCAGCACCCGCCGGGCCGTGGCGGCGGTGAGGCAGACGTTGGTCGCGATGGAGTACATCCACGTGCGCACCGACGACCGGCCCTCGAAGCGGTGGAAGGCCTTCCACGCGCGCAGGTAGGTCTCCTGCACCAGGTCCTCCGCGTCGGACGCGGAGCCCGACATGCGGTAGCAGTGCGCCAGCAACTCGGCGCGGAGCGGGGCGGTGGCCTGGTCGAAGCCGGCGTCGGCGACGGTCATGTCAGCTCTGCGCGGCCTCGGGCCCGCCCGCAGCCGCGGCCGGATCCATCCACATGATCTCCCAGCCGTGGCCGTCCGGATCGTCGAAGGAGCGGCCGTACATGAAGCCGTGGTCCTCCGACCGTCCCTCCGTGCCGCCGGCGGCGACGGCTCGGCCGACGATCTCGTCGACCTCCTCTCGGCTCTCCGCGCTCAGCGCGATGAGGGTCTCCTTGACCCCGGGGGCGGCGGTGGTGGACTCGTGGAAAGTGCCGAAGAAGTCGGTCTTGAGCAGCATCGCGGCGATGTTCTCGCCCAGCTCGACGGCGACGGCGTTCTCGTCGCTGAACTGCTCGTTGATGGTGTAGCCCACGGCGGTGAAGAAGTCGCGCGAGCGCTGGATGTCGGCGATGGGCAGGTTCACGAAGATCATCTTGTGCATGGCGTCGCTCCTTGGTCTGCGGCATCCGACTCTCGAACACCGTCACATGGTTAGACGGGCCGCGCCGCCGGAACTCATCGGTCCGCGCGGATATATTTTCCGAAGGCCGATGAGCTACCCCCGCAGTGCCGAATCGAGGATCTCCAGGCCCGCGTCGATCTCGGCGTCCGAGGCGGTGAGCGGGGGCGCGATGCGGAAGATCGAGCCCATGCCGGGCAGCTGCACCACGTTCATGTGCAGGCCGCGCTCGTAGCAGCGCTCGGTCACCAGCTTACCCAGCTCGTTCGCCGGCTCCTTGGACTCCCGGTCGCGGACCAGCTCGATGCCCTGCATCAGGCCGCGCCCGCGCACGTCGCCGATCGCCTCGTGGCGCAGCGCCAGCTCGTCGAGCCCGGCCCGCAGCCGCGCCCCGCGCGCCGCGACCGAGGCGGCGACCCCGTCGTCCAGGACGTCCAGCACCGTCGTCGCGACGGCGGCGACCATCGGATCGCTGACGTGCGTGGTGAAGAACAGGAAGCCCCGCTCGTGGCAGACGCGCTCGATCTCCGCGGAGGTCACCACCGCGGCGATCGGCAGGCCCGCGCCGAGCGTCTTCGAGAGGGTGAGGATGTCGGGCACGATGCCGTCGCGCTCGAAGGCGTACGCGGCGCCGGTGCGCCACAGGCCGGTCTGCGCCTCGTCGACGATGAGCAGCATGCCCCGCTCCTCGCACTTGCGCTTGAGCGCCGCGAGGTACCCGACGGGCACGTCGATGATCCCGCCCGAGGACAGGATCGGCTCCACCAGGCAGGCGGCGAGCGAGCCCGTCGACTGCGCGTCGATGAGCTCGAAACCGAAGTCCAGCTCGGATTCCCAGTCGTACTTGCCCGCGGCGTCGACGAACCGGGAGCGGTACGCATTCGGCGTCGGCAGCGCGAAGTTGCCGGGCGCGGTGGGCCCGTAGCCCTTGTGCCCCGACGAGTAGGTCGCCGCGGCGGCGCCGGCGGTCATGCCGTGCCAGGACTTCGAGAAGCTGACGATCTCGTGCTTGCCCGTGTACAGCTTGGCCATCCGCAGCGCGGCCTCGTTCGACTCCGCGCCCGTGGTCAGCTGCAGAACGTGGCTCAGCGGCTCCGGCAGGGTGGCCGCGAGCCGCTCGGCCAGCGTCACCACCTGCGGCGAGAGCATCCCCGAGAACAGATGGTCGAGCGTCGCGATCTCCCGGTGCACCGTCGCCACGATGGCCGGATGACTGTGCCCCAGAATGGCGCTCATCTGGCCGGAGGTGAAGTCGAGCCACCGCCGCTCCCCCGAGTACACGTAGGTGCCCGCGGCGCGGTCGATGGGCAGGGGCGCGAAGGTGCCGCCGTAGCGCACGACGTGCGCGGCGACCGATTCCGAGAAGCTCACGCGCTCACAGTAGCCGCCCGGCCAGGTACGCCTGCGCCAGTTCGACGGTGCCGTCGGCGAATCCGGGATCCGCCTCCAGTGCATGCGCGTGCGTGCCGAGCCAGCCGAGCAGTTGCAGCCGCCGCAGCAGCACGAAGTCGGGCAGGAGTGCGGCGTGCGCGTCGGGCAGCGCCCGACGGTGGCGGTACGCCGCGGTCCAGGCCGCTGCCCACTCCGGCAGCCGCGGGTCCGTCTCGACGAAGGACGCGGCGGCCGCGAATTCGAAGAGGTGCCAGCCGAACCCGGCGTCGTCGAAGTCGATGACGGTGAATCCCGCGCCGGGCGTGATGAGGTTCGCGGCGCGCAGGTCGCCGTGGATCAGCCCGAATCGGTCGGCGGTGCGGCCGAAGGCGTCGATCCGTTCCGCCGCGCGGTCGGCCGCCGGCGCGATCGCCCGACGGTGCGCCTCCCCCACCGCGAGGCCGTCGCGCCAGGAACCCCAGCGGGGCCGCGGCCCGATAGTCTCCGCCACGCCCCAGGTGAAGCGCGTGAATTCGGCGGGCCGACGCCAGGACTCGGCGTGCTCGTGGAAGACCGCGGCGATCTCGCCGAGCGCCGCGAAGTGCGCGACGTCGAGCGCGTCGTCGGGCACGGGGCCGCCCGGCAGCTCCGCGAACAGCACCGCGCGGCGCCCCGTCGGGCCGTCGACGAGGACGTCGCTCAGCGGCTCGACCACGGGCACCGTCGTATCGCGGCGGAGGGCGGCGATCCACGCCAGCTCGGAGGCGATCGCCGCGTCGCCGACGTACCCGGGCCGGTGCAGCCGCAGCACCGCCGGCCGCGGCCCGCCGCGCACGCGGAACGTGGCGTTCTCGCTGACCAGCAGCGGTTCGACGGTGCCGCCGGGCCACGCATCGTCGGCGATCCGCTGCGCGACGAGGGAATCGGCGTCCGCGGCGCTCACTTGACCACCTTCATCGTCATGCGGGAGTCCACGCGCACGATCGCCGGGTCGCCCATGAGGTGCGTGGTGACCCAGCGCTCGTACGTCGCGAGATCCGCGACGCGCACGCGGATCAGGTAATCGGGCAGGCCGAACATGCGGCGCACCTCGATGACCTCGTCGAAGGAGGCGATCCGCGCCTCGAAGGCCTCCACCGACGCGCGGTCGTTGGCGCCGAGATCGGCGTTGATGACGACCTCGAAGCCGCGGCCCAGCGCCGCCTGGTCGAGGACGGCGGTGTAGCCGGTGATCACGCCGTCGGCCTCGAGGCGGCGCACGCGGCGCAGGCACGGCGCGGGCGTGAGTCCCACGCGCTGCGCCAACTCCTGGTTGGTGAGCCGGCCGTCGCGCACCAACTCGTCGATGATTGCTCGATCGAGTGCATCCACGTCGGAAATATTGCCACAACCACCATTGATCCGACCATTTACGCAAGCACATTGCGCGCGATGCGAAATAGAATTGTTCCCATGGGAGTTCCGTCGAAGGTCGCCGTGGTGCAGCTGGGCCTGTTCGTGCTCGGCATCGGCCTCGGTGTGGTGGTCACGGGCAACGGCCTGCCGTGGTGGATCGCGCCGGTGCTGTCGATGGCGGTGTACGCGGGATCGGTCGAGTTCCTGCTCGCGGGCCTGCTGGCCGCGGCGACGCCGCTCGCCGCGATCGCCGCCACGACGTTCCTCGTGAACTCGCGACACCTGTTCTACGGCCTCACGTTCCCGCTAGACCGGATCCGCGGCCGCGTCGGGAAGGCGTACGGCGTCTACGCCCTCACCGACGAGGCCTACGCCCTGGTGAGCACGGCCCCGTCGGCCACGATGACCGGGAAGATGATCCTGCGCACCCAGATCGGCCTGCACGTGGCGTGGGTCGCGGGCTCGCTGGTGGGCGGGCTCGCGGGCGGCGCCTTCCTGCGCGACGTGCCGGGCGTCGACTTCGTACTCACCGCGTTGTTCGTGGTGCTCGCGATGGACGCGCACCCGGACCGCACGACGCTCGCGCTCGCGCTGGCCGCCTGCGCTGTCGCGCTGGCCGCGGCGCCGGGCGCGATGCTGCTGGTCGCGATGGGCGGCTTCGCCGGGCTGCTGGTGGTGCGGCACGTCCTGGCCCGCCGGAACGCGAAGGAGGCGGCGCATGCCTAGTACCGGATACCTGCTGGCGGGCATCGCGATCGCGGCCGCGGTCACCGTCGCGCTGCGGCTGGCGCCGTTCGGCCTGGCCTCGGTGCTGCGCGATTCGCCGCTGCTCGCCGACTTCGGGCGGTGGATGCCCGCGGGCGCCGTGGTGGTGCTGGCCGCCTACTGCATGGCGCAGGTCGACTATGCCGCGCCGGCGCACGGGATCCCGCAGATCGCGGGCGTGGCGGCGACGGCGCTGGCGCACCTCTGGCGGCGCAACGCGGTGCTGAGCATCGTCGCGGGCACCGGGGTGTGCGTCGCGCTGAGCTACGCGCTGGCGTGATGGCACCATGAACTGATGCGCGAGGAGATCGTCACCACCGGCGACGTGCGCCTGGCGGTGCAGCGCCGCCGCGTGCCGGATCCGACGGGCCCGCCGGTGCTGCTCATCCACGGCATGGCCGCGGACCACCGCACCTGGCGGCGCACCGTCCGCGCCCTGCACGCCGCCGGCCGCGACACCGTGACCTACGACCAGCGCGGCCACGGCCGCAGCGACCACAGCCCCGAGTACCTGCTCGACGAGCTCGCCGCGGACGCCGAGCGGGTGGCGCGGCACGCGGGCCTCGAGACCTTCGACGTGGTCGGGCACTCCCTCGGGGGCCAGGCCGCGCTGCGGCTCGCGTGGCGCCTGCCCGACGGGGTCCGCCGCCTCGTCCTCGAGGAGATGCCGCCCGTGGCGCTCGAACCCGAGCAGGTCGCGGAGTCGATGGACGTGCCACTGACGCCCCGCCGGGTGTGGCTGGGTGTCAAGCAGGTCGTGCAGACGCCGGGCGCCCTCTCGCGGTTCGACAAGACGATGATGGACTCGGTCTCGCCGCAGTTCCACCCCGATCCGGCGTGGTGGGAGCGGCTCGCGGCGACCGACCAGGAGACGCTGGTGATCTCCGGCGGCCCCCGCGACTTCCTCCGCCCCGAGTACCTGCGGCTCGTCGCCGACGCGCTGCCGCACGGCGAGTTCGTCGAGTTGCGGGGCGGGCACACGGTGCACCGCGAGTCCTCCGCCGCGTTCGCCCGCGCGGTCCTCGAGTTCCTGCGGTGACCGGCTACGCCCCGTCGTCTACGGAGCGGAGCGCGTCGAGCACGGCGCGCGTACGGCGGTCGCGGCGGGCGAGCAGGCGCTCGTAATTCTCCTGCCCGGTGCCGTAGGCCGCGTCGACCTTCTCGATGAGGGCCTCCGTCGCCTCGGGGGTCGTCGACGGCGTGCCGAGCGGGATCTTGCCGACCTCGGCGCCGATGCCGGTGAACAGGTGCCGCGCACCCTCGGGGCCGCCGCCCAGCGCGTTGCCCTCGAAGAGGCCCGTCGCGGCCCAGCGCAGGCCCAGCGAGTTGCTCAGCGCGACGTCCAGGTCCTCGACGCTCACCACCCCGTTCTCGACGAGGTAGCGGGCCTCGCGGCTGATCGCCACCTGCAGCCGGTTCGCGACGAACCCCTGGATCTCCTTGCGCAGCACCACCGGTGCGCGGCCGAGCTCCCGGTAGAGCGCCACGGCCCGCTGCACGGTGTCCTCCGACGTGCGCTCGCCGGGCACCACCTCGACCAGGGGCATGAGGGCGGGCGGGTTGAACGGGTGGCCGACGATCACCCGCGACGGATCGTCGAGGTCCGCCGCGATCGGCGTCGCGGGGATCGAGGAACTCGACGTGGCGAGCACCGCGTGAGCCGGAGCCGCGGCGACGATCTGCGCGAACAGGTCCTGCTTGATCGGTAGCCGCTCGGGGCCGTTCTCCTGCACGAGGTCGGCCCCCGCGACTGCGGCCGCGAGATCGGGCGCGACCTCCACCTCCGCGTCGCCGGGGAACTCCGCCGCGACCAGCTCGGCGAGGTCGGGCCTGGGGTCGGTGAACGCGACGCGCCAGCCGTGTGCGCGAGCGAGTTCCGCCCACGACAGGCCGATGACGCCCGCTCCGATGATCGCGATCTTCCGGGTCTGCGCTGCGGCGGCCATGATGGTGTACTCCTCGCCGCTACGACGTCTTCGGCGCCACCGCGCCGCCCGAGATGGAGCGGTACGCGTTGATCAGCACGAGCGACGCGACGGGCGCCGCGACGAGCAGGCCGACGCCGCACAGTGCGCCGCCGATGGCCAGGATCACGACGGTGACGATGTAGACGAGGATCGAGTTGCCCACGTCCTGCTGGAAGACGGCGAAGCCCTGCTTGAAGGCCTCGCCCACGCCCAGCCCGCGGTCCACGACGGTCGGGAGGATGTACATCGTGACCAGGCCGACGACGATCGAGCCGATGTAGCCCACGTACGGGATGGCCGAAATCAGGCTGGCGACGATCGCCAGGAGCAGCGCGGTGAGCATGGACGGGCCGGCGTTGCGCGGCGCGAAGAACGAGCCGATGCTCACCGGCTTGCCGTCCGCGATGTCCAGCAGGCCCGACGTGTACGCGACGAGGCAGATGTACAGGATGAGCGCGCCGACGAAGGAGAAGATCACCGTGGCCACGGATCCCGCGGTGGTGAGATCGACGGTGGTCGAGCCGTCCGACTCCTCGATCACGTCACCGACACCGAACTGGCCGATGAGGAAGTACGCCAGCGCGGAGGCGGCGACCAGCGCGATCGCGTAGACGATGATGGGGACGATCAGCGCGGCGGCGTTCTTCGTGAACTTGTTCCACGCCCAGGAGATCGCGTCGCCCAGGTTGAAGTGCGCCTGCGGCGCAGGCGGGTACTGGCCGAATCCGGGCTGCCCGTAGCCCTGCGGCGGAACGGCCCCCTGTGGCGGAACGGCACCCTGCGGCGGCACCGGCGGCGGGAAGCCCTGCCCGGGCTGCGGGGGTACGGCGCCCTGCGGCGGAACGCCGGGCTGATCGCCTGTCGGATCGTTCGGTGGTTGCGTCACGGAAGCCTCCCCTGGGTCGGGAGCTCGGCGCTCCCGTTTTGCGGTCGCACTCATTTAACGACACAAACCGAGGGCCCGCCCACCGTTCGGTGAGCGGGCCCTGGTTCGGCTTCCGTGAGGACGGTTTCCCTAGGGGGTGGGCGGAGCCACCTGGCCGCCGGAGAGGCGACGCCACGTGTACACGATGACCAGCAGGCCGATCGGCAGCGTGATGAACGCGCAGATGCCCATGATGATCGCGGTGAGGATCCACACCAGCAGCGAGTTGCCGGCGTTGTTCTTGGCGGTCTCGAAGCTGGTGCGCAGCGCATCGCCGAGGCCCAGATTGCGGTCGATCGTCGCGACGACCGCGAACATGAGGAGCCACGCCGCCACGAGGCCAGGAATGACGCACAGCAGGGTTCCGACGCCGACGATCAGGCCGACGACGAGCGCCGCGACGAGCGCGGACCCCGTGTTGCGAGGCTTGAAGAACGAGCCGAGGGTGACCTCCTTGCCGTCGGCGAGATCGAGCAGCCCCGACAGCAGCGCCGTGTGGATCAGGTACTGCACGACGGCGATGACCAGCGCGAACAGCAGGGAACCGCCGAGGCTCGCCCCCAGCGAGACGTTGTCCGCGGTGTAGGTGTTGGTGGTCGGGTCGTACGTCGTGTCACTGGACGCCAGCATCCCGCCGAGCAGCAGGCTGTAACCGATGCCGAACACGACGTAGAAGATCACGCCGTAGATCAGGCCGGCGACCAGGACCGAGCCGGCGTTCTTGCTGAACTTGTTCCAGGCCCAGGAGAAGGCGTCACCGACGTTGAAGGGCTGCTGGCCGCCGAACTGCGGCGCGCCGTAGCCGCCGCCGGGAGGAGGCGGGAAGCCGCCCTGCGGCGGAGGGGGGAAACCCTGGCCACCCTGCGGAGGCGGGAAGCCCTGGCCGCCCTGGCCGTACCCCGGGTCCTGCGGCGGCGGGAAGCCTCCCGCGGGCGGGGGCGGGAAGCCGCCCTGCCCGTACCCCGGCTGCTGCGGGGGCTGCTGCGGGTAGCCACCCTGCTGGTATCCGCCCTGCTGCGGATCCTGCGGGTAGCCGCCCTGGTTGTCACCAGGGTGGTTCGGCGGCTGCGTCATGGGTCTCCTCCACTTGCTCATGAACGATCAGGGAGAACCTACCAACCGCAGGTGGTGCACACCATAGGTGGCAGCTCAGCCCTCGCTCGCCCGACGTTTCGCCTCGCGCTTGGCCCTCCGGAGCGCGAACTCCTCCTGCTCGAGCCGCAGGGCCTCGTCGGGCGGCGGGGCACCGCCGCCGAGCCGGGCCGGCACCCAGTCCTCCCCCGCCGGGGCGGGGAATCCGCGCTGCGCGTCCAGCAGCGTCTCCCCCATGGCGGCGCGCAGCCGGGCGGTCAGGGCGACGGGGTCGTCACCGTCGGGACGGAGGGCGGGACCGACCTCCACGACGACGGGGAAGCGATGCCGGCCGATGCGGCGCTGCGTGCCCTTGGACCAGATGCGTTGCGTGCCCCAGACGGCCATCGGCACGATCGGCACGTCGGCCTCGATGGACATGCGGGCGGCGCCGGACTTGAGCTCCTTGAGCTCGAAACTGCGGCTGATGGTGGCCTCGGGGTACAGGAGGATCACCTCGCCGCGCTCGAGGGCGGCCTCGGCCTCGTGGTAGCTCTCGGCGCCGTGCTCGCGGTCGACGCCGATGGCCCCGCAGTGCTTGATGATGAAGGCCATGATCTTCACCTTGCGGAGCTCGGCCTTGACCATGTAGCGCGGCCACCGGCCCGTGCGCTTGACCGCGAGGCCCGATTCGAGGAAGTCGACGTAGCTGGTGTGGTTGACCGCGACGATCACGCCGCCGGTAGCGGGGATGTTCTCCAGGCCGCGGTACTCCACCCGCAGCCCTTGCGCGCCCACAATGCTTTTCGCGAGCATCAGGACCACCTGATAGACGGGTTCGCGCCGCGCCATCACACCCCCTGCAGTTGCTTCCTGCAGCGAGGATACGACGGCGCGGCGCGGGCCGCGTCGGATCAGTAGGCGACCGAGAACCGCTCCCGCTCGTGGGCGGGGGTGAGGATCTCGTCGACGAACGCGATCGCGTAGTCGGCGCCGGAGATCTCGGAGTTCCCCTCGGCGTCGGTGAGCAGCAGGTCGCCGCTCGTGCGGAAGGTGCCGCGCTTCTCGCCGGGATTGAAGGAGCCGTAGCTCGCGGCGGGGCTCAGGTAGAACCAGTCCACGTCGTCGACGGTGCGCAGGTAGTCCAGCGCGCGGTCGTGCTCCTGGGCGATCGGCTTGACCGCGTCGGGGAACGACGGGGTGTCGACCAGCTTGGGGCCGCCCTCGGCGACCAGCAGGCTGCCGGCGCCGCCGACCACGCCGAGGCGGGCGCCGGAGGTGCGCGCGGCGGCGACCAGGCCCTCCAGGGCGGTCCGCAGCTCGGTGCCGGTATCCGACGGTGCCGCGGTCGGCAGGGCGGAGACGATGACGGCCGCGCCCTCGACCGCGCGGGCCACGAAGGCGGCGTCCGTCACGTCGCCGGCCTCGGCGGTCGCGCCGGCCGGGACCTTCGCGACGTCGCGGGCGACGCCGACGACCTCGATGCCGCGGTTCAGGGCTTCCGTGGTGATGTGGCCGCCCGAGTACCCGGACGCGCCGAAGACGGTGATCCTCACTTGGCGCCCTCCAGCTTCTTCTTGAGCAGCAGCGCGTCGACGCCCAGCGAGGTCTGCGGCACCGCGGCGACGGCGAGCAGGCCGGCGATCAGCACGAGCGGCAGCTCGATGCCGCCACCGGTGGCGAAGAAGCCGTTGTCGATGTGCACCGTGAAGATGGCGCCGAGCATGTCGACGATGAGCACGATCGCGACGATCGGCACCGCGAAGCCGACGATGAGGAGAGCGCCGCCCAGCAGCTCGGCGAGGCCCGCGAACCAGGCGGACAGGGTGGGCGCGGGGACGCCCATCTTCTCGAAAGCACCGGCGGTGCCACTGAGGCCGTTGGTCACGACCTTCTGCCAGCCGTGCGCGAAGAAGACGACGCCGAGGATGACCCGGGCGACCGTGAGGAGGGTGAACTGGGTGGTGACCAGTTTCTTGACCATGCGATCTCCTAAGATGGTTGAAGCTTCAAGCTTTTGCCGTTACCATAGAAGCACAGACGATTCGTAAGCGCAATACTTCCGTACGTGTAAGGTTTCCGCCATGGCTGATTTCGACGTCTTCGCGAAGGACTGCCCTTCACGCGAGGTGTTCGCACACGTCACCGGACGGTGGGGTGCGCTCGTCCTGGGACGCCTCCGGACGGAGCCGCAGCGGTTCGGCGAGATCCGCCGCCAGGTCGAGGGCATCAGCGACCGCATGCTCACGCAGACCCTGCGGGCCCTCGTCGACGACGGACTCGTCAGCCGGTACTCGGCCGACACCAATCCCCCGCGCACCGAGTACCGCCTCACGCCCGCCGGTGCGAACGTGGCGGCGGCGGTGCTGCGGCTCGCCGAGGCCGTGCAGACGGCGATGCCCGCGGCACGGTCGTAGCGCGCTCACTCGATCCCCGGGAGGGAACCCATGACCACCATGCCCGCGCTGTTCCTCAGCCACGGCGCGCCGCCGCTCGTCGACGACGAGCGCTGGGTCGCGCAGCTGCGCCGGCTCGCCGCCGACCTGCCGCGGCCCGAGCAGATCCTCGTGGTCTCCGCGCACTGGGAGGCGGCGCCGCTCACCGTGGGTGCGACGGATTCCCGCGTCCCGCTCACCTACGACTTCGGCGGCTTCCCCGAGCGGTACTACCGCACCGTCTACCCCTCCCCCGGTGCGCCGGAGCTGGCGGACCGGATCGCGTCCATGGCGCCCGACGACCAGCCCGTGCACCGCGACGAGGAGCGCCGGCTGGACCACGGCGCATACGTGCCGCTGACCGTGATGTACCCGGAGGCCGACATCCCGACGCTGCAGGTCTCGCTCCCCACGCTGGAGCCGGAGGCGCTGTTCGGGCTGGGCCGGCGGCTCGCGGAGCTGCGCGAGGAGGGCGTGATGATCATCGGCTCCGGGTTCACCACCCACGGCCTGCCCTTCCTCACCGACCCGAGCGCCGACGCCGTCGCGCCGGGATGGTCGGTCGAGTTCGACGCGTGGGCGCACGAGCGGTTCGCCGCCGGGGATGTGGACGGGCTCATGCGGTTCCGCGAGGAGGCGCCGGGGATGCCCTACGCGCACCCGCGGATCGAGCACTTCTCCCCGCTGTTCGTCACGCTGGGCGCGGCGACGGATCCCGAGGCCGCGCCCGAGGAGCCGATCGACGGCTTCTGGATGGGGCTGGCCAAGCGCAGCATCGTCGCGGCCTGAGGCGCGCGTCAGGCCCCGTCGGCCTGCTCGGTGACGTAGGCGAGGAGGGCGGCATCGTCGGACTCGAGCCGGTCGACGATCTCCCCACCGTCGCAGCGCAGCAGCGCGACGACGGCGTGCCCGCCCGATCGGCTCAGCACCGTCCAGGTGCCGCCGGAGTCCTCCCAGCGGCGCAACTGCTCGAGCGGGGTCGTCACGACCGGGCGCAGATCAAGCGACTGCCTTCGCGACGAGGGCAGCGATCCGCGCCTCGGTCTCGGCGTCGAGCGCGGTGATGTTCCAGACGATGGGATGCATGGTGGCGCCCTCCTCGAAGGCGGGGTTCACCGTCTCGCCGAAACCGAAGGCCACGTACGTGTCTCCCGGCTTGATGTAGCAGACGTCCTCGCCGCCGCCCACGTAGAACGGCAGGCCCCAGCGCACGACGGGCTCGAGCCCGGGCGCGTTCTCGCGGATGATGGCGTGCACGCGCTCCCCGATCTCGGCGTACGGAGCGGGCATGGCGCGGAGCTTGGCGAGAACGGCGGCGTCGCCCTTCTTCGTGAACATGACGGTGGGCCTCCTGCGGTCGGGCGGGAACCTCACGCTACCGCGAGCGCGCCGCCCCAGCGGGCCCGAAAAACGGGATGGCGACCGCTCCAGCCTCGTCGGCCTCCAAACTCTAGCTACCCCGATCGAGAACGCCTGGCACCACGTGCGCGCCCAGACATGGCTGCATCGTCACCAAAGGGCGGGCGGCGATTGCATACTTCCATCTGCAGCCAGCCGAGTGCACGCCACGACCCACCCACCAAACCAATCACCTCCCCACCTGAGTGGGTTCGAAACCGCGCGAGGCGATGGAGCACGGCAGACCATCTCAAACCGTAACCCCAAGTTGTCAGTGCAACGTGCCAACATGCTCAACATGGAAGCAGTCATCAACCGCGCGATCGGCATCGGCATGATCCTTCTGTTGGGGACAGGGTTCATGTACTTAACCTTTCACCAAGCACGGATCGCACGGGACCCCAACGCTCCGCGTACTGAGCGAGCAGAAGCCCTTCGGAAGATGAGCATCGCCTCGACGTTCTCAGTTACCGTCGTAGTAGCTGCTTTCGCGACCGTGACCCCACCCCAGGTCGCAGTCTATCTCTTGTGGCTTGCTCCACTCTGGGCCGTCATTGCAGGCATCGCCTACTTGACCGCTAGACCATTGGTCGCGCTCGAAATCTGGCGACGCTCCAACTCTGTCCTCGCTCAGTTCCAACCGACCTCGCTCAAATCGCATCTGAGGACGGTTTGCGAGCAATTAAGATCGGAGTATGAACGCGGATCGGTTAGTCGAACGGAAGCACTGAAGAGCCCGTCAACCGACCTATGGTACAGCAATAAGACTGGCCGAATTCTATTAGGAGCCGTGGTCGGCAGCGCGTTGATATTCGCCATCGGACTGAACCTCATGCTTGAGAACGACAAGCCCCGAGAATACTTCAAGAACTGGTCGGCCCTGTACGGAATATCGCTTGTATTCTCGATTGGTGGGCCCCTTGGCGTCACATGGTTGACAACTGCAGCGATCACGGGGCAACCCAGATTGCGATACACCCTTCAACGGGTTCGCGGCTGCGTCGGCATGGGCACTTCGTTCGGGCTACTACTGGCCATCGCATCTTTCTTCTACATTCACATGTCGCCGACCGAACCTGGAGCGCGCATCAATATGCAGCCTGCCATTCCTTACTCGATCCAGACGTTTCTTGTGTGCGCGACGTTAGGCACGGTCGCTGGCCTGACGGTGGGAATGTTCGCGGTCACTGTTGAGTCTGCACTTCTCCTCGGTAACAGATATTTGGCGGTGGCATTTTCTGTCACAGCGAGCACTGTGTCTACATACGCAGTCAGCAAGGCATACCCTCCCAAGCAACTTCTCACCGACCTTATCGACGGAGTCACAGCCGGAATCACCCCCATCAGAATTGATGCAATAGCGGAGGAGACCGACTGGAAGACCATCCTAGCAAGCGCGAAACAATATGCCGTCCAGGACATGATGAGCTCCGCAGGGGCGACGTGGCTAGTCGGATCCTCGGTAGCCATTTACGGCTTCGCGATGCTCGGCCGATGGCGAATCTCACTGGCTCCCGATGCCACCGACAAGCAAGCCGCCTCCCCCTCTCCGTCGACAGCGATCGAGGTTCCTCCGAGAAGGTCATCACTTGCCGACAACGCAACGAACGAGGTCAAGCATTGCGAATCTCAGGAGGCACCAGAGGCTTGAGGGCTCACGGACGGACGGTGCAGCATGCGCTCATTCCGACGGAGACTGTTGTGGAACGCGCATCCGGGTCCACAAGCCAGACCCCCGCCAGGCGCAAAGCTGATGCTCTTGAGAACGAAGTAGCACGCTCACGATCACTGCGCGTGGAAATCGAGTCCCACACACGCTGACGAAGCTACGAGCGCGCAAAGGCCTTGCTACCCGACCTGCTCCAACCCCATGGCTGGATCGAGATGGAAACCAGCATCCCTCACGGAGCGGTCGCTTCCCTCCAGAGGGATCTACGCCGCATTCGCGGTGAAACGTCCAGGCGCCATCGTGCGCTCGGGCACGCCAAGGCGTCGATGACCCTCGACACCTACGCGGACCTGTTCGACGACGACCTGGATGGCGTGGCGGCGGCACTGCACGACCTGGTGACGACCAGCATGGCGGTCGCGGTCTGAGCCGCTTTATACCCTGCGTATACCGGAGGCCCCACAACGACAAATCAGGCCGGGCTCCGATCTCTCGGAAACCCGGCCTGACCTGGTTGTTCTCAAGGGTGGAGCTAAGGGGAATCGAACCCCTGACCTCCTCGATGCGAACGAGGCGCGCTACCAACTGCGCTATAGCCCCTTGCGGAACTCGAATACCATAGCAAGCCCCGCGGCGAAACTGTTAACCGACCTTGCGCTCGTACGGTTCCCGCACGTCAGCGGGGCGATCGAGGAAGTCGAACTCCTCGGCGCGGTAGCGCGGCAGGTGGTCGAAGGCGGGGTCCTCGTCGTCGATCTCCATGACGATGCAGCCGCCGCGGCGCAGGTGCGCCGGCACTCCGTCGCGCACCTCGGCCTCGCGGGCGCGCTCGCGGCGCGCGCGCTCCAGTCGCGCCATCCGCCGGCGGCGGATCTCGGTCTCGATCCGCACCGTCCGGCGCAGGTAAGCCAAGTACGCGACCAGCGCGAGCACGACGGCCCCGAGGCCGTACCAGGCGAAGGGCACGTTCATCAGGCCGGCGCCGAGCGCGATCACCGCGAGCACACCCAGCACCAGTGTCACGCGCTGGCGGAACCGGAACCGCGCCTCGGTGATCCGGGCGTCGTTCTCGGGGTCGTAGCCGCCGCGACGGCGGCGCGGCTCGGCGTCACGGGCCTCGTCGGCGTACTCGCCCTCGTACTCGGCGTCGTCCGCCTCGTCGTCGGTGTCCTCGGCCACCGGGCGTGCGACCGGGTCGATCTCCTCCGTCAGCTGCTCGTCCGCGGCCACGTCGTCGTACTCCGCGGCCTCGACGACCTCGTCGGCCTCGGCGTCGATGTCGGCTTCGGCGTCGATCTCGGCCTGGGCCTCTTCGACGACCGGCTCGGCGACGGGCGCGGTCACGCGGCGGACGATCGGCGCGGACTCGGGCGCGGCCGCCTCGTCGGTGGCCTCAGGAGCCTCGGGTGCGTCGACGTCCAGGCGGTCCAGGTCGACGACCTTCGTGCGCCTGGCCATCGCGGCCCGCTCGACGGTGTGGATCGGGGTGGTGTCGCCGTCCATCGGGCTGGATCCGTGCAGGTCGTCGACGTCGGAGTCGACGTAGGCGTGCGCCTCCGCGTCCTCATCGGCGGTGTCGTCGGCCGCGGAGTCGGAGGTCGTGCCGAGCACGATCCGGCCGTCGTCGACGATCTCGTCGTCCTCGAGCTCGGCGTCCGCGTCGGCCTCGCCGCGCGGCTCCTCGACGACGGTGGCCGCCGGGCGGATGCGGCGCCGCACGGCGCGGCCGGCGGAGCCGCCGCGGTGCAGCAGCCGGGTCTTCAGCGTCGCGTCGGACACCTGGTTCACCTTGGGGTGCCGCGCCGCGAGCATCGGAACGAGCACCACCAGCCACGCGACGATCAGCCCCACCCAGAGCAGTGTCTGCGGGATCATGTCGGCTCCCTCCGGCAATCAGCGAGCACGGATCACATCCGTGTAAGTCGCCTTGAAGGCTATTTCAACTGGGCGAATCAGCGCGCCCGACGCGCCGTAGCCAAACCCCAAAAATCTCAAACAGTCACTTCAGTCACACGGGTCAGAACCGGGCGCGGCCCGAGCGGACCACCCGCGCGACCATGGAATCCGCGACCTCCTCGGCCGTGATCGCGACGAGCAGATGGTCGCGCCAGGCACCGTCGACGTGCAGGTACCGGCGCAGCAGGCCCTCCTCGCGGAAGCCCGAGTTGCGCAGGACGGCACGCGATCCGGCGTTCTCCGGGCGCACCGTCGCGTCCACGCGGTGCAGGCGCAGCGGCCCGAAGCAGTGGTCGACGGCGAGTGCGACCGCCGCCGTCGCGACGCCGCGGCCGGTGACCCGCCGGTCCACCCAGTACCCGACCCACGCGCTCTGCAGCTGCCCGCGCGTGATGTTGCCGATGGTGATCTGGCCGGCGTAGGCACCGTCGACCTCGATGACGAGCGGGACGATCGTCCCGGACCGGGCCTGGGAGCGCAGGGAGGCGCACAGCGGCGTCCACTGCGAGGCGGCGTGCCGGCGTTGCCAGTTCACCTCGCCCGACGGCTCCCAGGGTTCCAGCTCGGCCCGGTTGAGCAGGCGCAGCCGCGACCACTGCCGGCCGTCGCGGGCGCGGATGGGCCGCAGCCGCACGACGCCCGCGCGGGTGGTGAGGGGCCCGAGCTCGACCTGCCAGTTCGCTCCGAACACCGACGTCAGCCGCGCTGGGCGAGGAACGCGACGATCACGTCGTCGCCCGCCCGGACCTCGGTGACCTCCGGATCCACGACGATGAGGCAGTTCGCCTCGGCCAGGCTCACCAGCAGGTGGGAGCCGTTGTCGGGGATGGGCGCGACCATGAACTCGCCGGTGTCCTCGTCGCGCATCAACTGGCCCCGCACGTACTCGCGGCGGCCGGCCGGCGACTGATGGGACGCGGCGCTCTTGGCCGTCACCAGGCGCCGCATCGGCTGCCGCTTGCCGAGCGCGATACGGATCAGTGGCCGCACCATGACCTCGAAGGCGACCAGCGCGCTCATCGGGTTCGAGGGCAGTAGGAAGGTGGGCACCTGATCGTCGCCGAGCGTGCCGAAGCCCTGCACCGACGCGGGGTGCATCGCGATGCGCTCCACCGCCAGATCGCCGAGGTCGGCCAGCGCGGCGGTGATGTCGTCGGAGGCGCTCCCGCCGAGCGCGGAGGTCACGAGCACGACCTCGGAGCGCTGCAGCTGCGCCTCGACGGCCTCGCGCACCCCGTCGGTGGTCACGATGCCCACGCGGTGCACCTCGGCGCCGCAGTCGCGGGCGGCGGCGGCCAGCGCGTAGGAGGCCACGTCGTACACCTGGCCGGCGCCCGTGTCGCGGTCGATGTCGACGAGCTCGCGACCCACGGAGATCACGGCGACGCGCGGACGCGGGTGCACGGAGACCTTGTCGCGCCCGACGGCGGCGAGCAGGCCCACCTGCGCCGGCCCCACGACGGTGCCGCGGCGCACGGCCACATCGCCCGGCTGCACGTCGTCGCCCGTCCGGCGGACGTACTGCCCGGACCGGACCGAGTGTCCGACACGGACTTTCGACAGGCCACCGTCGGTCCACTTGTCGGGCAGGACGGCGTCGGCGAGCGTGGGCAGCGGCGCGCCGGTCTCGACCTTGACGGCCTGGCCCGGCTGCAGCCGGATGGGCTGGCGGTTCCCCGCGCGGACCTCGCCGACGACCGGCAGCGAGACGACGATCTGCTCGCCGGTCTCCTCGTCGGTCTCGCCGGCGCTCGCCACGTCGACGGAGCGCACGGCGTACCCGTCGATCGCGGCCTGGTCGAAGGCGGGGAGGGCGTTCTCGACGACCACTTCCTCCGCGCACATGAGGCCCTGCGCCTCGGAGATCCCCACGCGCACCGGCCGCGGCGCCACCGCCGCCGCTGTGACCCGTGCCAGATGGTCCTCCACGGAGCGCATGCTCTCGGCCTCCTACAGCGTCAGTCTCGGTTCAGGCGATCCTGCAGCCAGTCGCGCAGGTCGGGACCGTAGTCGTCGCGGTCCAACGCCAAGTCAACCGCAGCCTTGAGGTAGCCCCCGGGATTTCCGAGGTCGTGTCGGGTTCCGCGGTGCACGACGACGTGCACGGGGTGGCCCTCGCTGATGAGCAGCGCGATGGCGTCGGTCAGCTGGATCTCGCCGCCGGCGCCCTTGTCGATGCGGCGCAGCGCGTCGAAGATCGCCCGGTCCAGCAGGTACCGGCCGGCCGCCGCGTAGTTCGACGGGGCGTCCTCGGCCTTGGGCTTCTCGACCATGCCGTTGACCTTGAGCACGTCGGGATTGGCGGCGTCGGGCACGATCTCGACGTCGAAGGCGCCGTAGCTGCTGATCTGCTCCGGGCTGACCTCGATCGCGCACAGCACGGAGCCGCCGCGCTTCTCGCGGACCTTCGCCATCGTCGTGAGCACGCCGATGGGCAGCACCAGGTCGTCGGGCAGGAGGACCGCGACGGCGTCCTCGTCGTCGTCGAGGACCGGCTCGACGCAGGACACCGCGTGCCCCAGGCCCAGCGGCTTCTCCTGGATGACGGCCTCGGCGTGGATCAGGTTCGGGGCGCGGCGCACCTTGTCGAGCATCGCGGTCTTGCCGCGCTTCTCCAGGGTGCCCTCGAGCACCAGGTCCTCGACGAAGTGGGCGACCACGCCGTCCTTGCCGGGGCTGGTGACGATGCAGAGCCGTTCCGCGCCGGCGGCCGCGGCCTCCTCGGCCACCAACTCGATGCCCGGCGTGTCGACCACCGGGAGCAGTTCCTTCGGCACCGTCTTCGTCGCGGGGAGGAAGCGGGTACCGAGTCCGGCGGCGGGAACGATCGCGGTCTTCGGAATGGACGGCGCTGTGCTCATTCCCCCACCTTAGGCTAGGTCACGTGATGGTAACGATCCGAGTGGCTGGGAGTTCGCCCCGTGAGTGCTGAGTCCAAGGCCGCGTGGCGCGCTCGATTCCGGCGCGGACGCACGGCGATGACCCCGGCCGCGCGGGCCGAAGCCGCTGCGGCGCTGACCTCCGTTCTGGCGGCATCGGACCTGGGTGCGACGGTCGCGGCGTACGTGCCCGTGGGCTCCGAGCCCTCGTTCACCCTGGACCGGCCGGTGCTGCTGCCGGTGACCCCGCCGGAGCCGGGGCCGCTCGACTGGGCGTGGTCGGGCTCACTCGTCCCCGGCCCCTTCGGACTGCTGGAACCCGCGGGGCCGCGGCTGGGCGCCGATGCTGTGGCCTCTGCGTCGACGGTGCTGCTGCCCGCGCTGGGCTGCTCCCGGGAGGGCGTGCGACTGGGTCGGGGTGCCGGCTACTACGACCGCTCGCTGCGCCCGGGACCGCGGCTGATCGCGGTGGTCTACGACGACGAGCTGGTCGACTGGTTGCCGTCGGAGCCCACGGATGTGCCGGTGCACGCGGCGCTGACCCCGTCGGGGTTGGTGGAGTTGAAAGATCACCGTCTCTGACTCGGAACGGCGTGCGAACTCGTCTCTCAGGCCGATTTCGGCGGTGATTTTTGAACCGGCTTCCGGGTCAGGTGAAGCCGCCGCCGGAACAACACCCGGAGCTGCTTCTCGACCGTGTCCCAATCGAACAGCACACTCTCGTAGCTGAGTCGCACGGTGACCCGGCCCCCGGTCAGTGAAACCAGGTCACGGGTGCGGTCCACCTGGTACTGCGCTCCGAGGTGGTGGCTCTTGCTGTCGCACTCGATGATCATCCGGTCGCCCACCACCAGGTCGACCCATCCCACCTCATCGAAATACACCTGGGTGCGCACTCTCATCCCGAGCGCACGGAGCCGGAAGCGCACCAACGACTCGGTGCCGGAACCGGCGTTCTCATCGAGCTCGTCCAGCAGTCGGGTGATCCGGCGCGGCGCAAGGTGGAACACCTCGACCAGGTCCTCGCGTTCCAGAAGCTTGTGATGCAGCACCGAATCCAGGATGGCGACCAGGTACTCGTCCGAGACACAGCGCGCGGCACAAGCCAGCGCCTCGCGCAAGCCGTCGACCGCGCGTCGTGGATCGCTCAGGGAGCCGTACGCAGCACACCCGCCTGCACGCGGCGTCACCCTGGTGGTCCTGTCGGCCCGCAGCTTCTGCTGTGACTGCTGTGCCCTCGTCACCGCGGCTGCGGGCATAGCGGACTGCACCGGCTTCGCGGCGGCGCGCCGCTTCCGGTGCTGATGCTCGGATCGCCGGACGTGGATACCGTCGCCGGGAGGAACCCATACTCCGTCGAACCGGCTCAACGCGGAGACACAGCTCAGGACTCCTCCAGCCTTCACCGCCCGCGCGACCAGGTGGTCCCGGCTCGCCACCGCGTACCAGCCGGGCCGGAGCGCCTCAACGGTCCCGACTCGCAGCCATCGAGCCAACTCTGCCGGTTCGACGCCGAGGTCGATCGCCCGTCGCCGCGTGAACACGCCTCCGTCGGCGATGAGTTCGGAGTAGTCCATGCGTCGAGCATCCCGCGGCCGACCGCTCGCTCAGCCCGCCCGAGCGCCGCCTGTGGAGAGAACACGTTTCGTACGCTCATCTGTGGATGAAACTTCGCCACCCGATTCGTCGCCTCAGGGACGAACGTCCCCTGATCTGGGGTTTCACGCGGAGATCTTCACACCAGAAGTCGGGAGATGTACTTCTCGCCGTAGGTGCGCAGGGCAGCGGTGTCGCTGACGTCCAGGCCGGTGGGCGAGTTGGACAGCAGGGAGCCGGTGATCCGCAGCATCAGGTCCACCACCGAGCACAGCTCGGCGTAATCCTGCTCGGCCCCGGAGTTGCGCAGGCGGATCACGATGCCCTGGATGAGCAGGTCCCACACACCGCGCGGGATGCGCAGGAAGTACTCGGGCTCCGCGGCCAGCACCTTCGACACGGCCATGTTCGCCTCGGCCTGCTCGATGCTCAGCACGAACACCTCGACCAGCGTCTGCTGCGGCGTGTACCCGACGATCGTCTTGTCGAGCTTGCGGCGCAGCGTGCGGATCTCGATGGCCACGACGCGCGCGATCAGCTGGTCGCGGTTGGGGAAGATCCGGTACAGCGTGCTGCGGGAGACGTGCGCCTGCTTGGCCACCTGATCCATGCTGACGCCGGGGATACCGTTCGCGGCGATCACCTCACGTGCCGCGTCCACGATCCGCCGCGCAGGTGAGGGAACCGTCATAGCGGTATCGTATCCGCTCACATCCTTGGCACTCGAATCGCACGAGTGCTAAATCGAGGGGTAGAATCGCGAGGTGCCTACCTATTCGTATCAGTGCAAGGAGTGCGGCGAGGCCTTCGACGCCGTCCAGTCGTTCTCCGACGATCCGCTGACCGTGTGCCCCAACTGCGGCGGCCCGCTGCGGAAGCTGTTCAACTCCGTCGGCGTCGTCTTCAAGGGCAGCGGTTTCTACCGCACCGATTCCCGCAGCTCCAAGGCCGATACCACGGCCAAGACGGAGAAGAAGTCGGACACCGCGGCGAAGGTCGACAAGGCGACCAGCTCGTGACCCACGTCTTCGACGAGGCGACGGCCGTCGAGCCGATCGCCGGCGGCTTCCGCGCGCAGACGCACCCGGCCTACAACAACATGGTCGGGCCGTTCGGCGGGATCACCGCGGCCACCGTCGTCGCCGCGCTCCAGGCGCACCCCGAGGCGCAGGGCCACCCCCTGAGCCTCACGCTCAACTTCGCCGCCCCGATCAAGGACGGCGCCTGGGACGTCGCGATCACCGTGCTCCGCACGAACCGCACCAACCAGCACTTCACGTTCGTCATCAGCCAGGACGACGGTGCCGTCGCCTCCGGTACCGCGGTGTTCGGCACCCGCCGCGACACCTGGAGCGCCACCGAGTCCACCTTCCCCGAGGTCGGGGCGCCCGAGGACCACGCCGTGCTGTCCATGCCGGAGTTCGTGGAGTGGGCGAAGAACTACGAGACCCGCTTCGTCGAGGGCAGCCTCGAGATGGACGGCCCGCAGGACGCGTCGACGACCACCATGTGGCTGCGCGACAAGCCCGCGCGTCCGCTGGACTACCCGGCGCTGGCCTCGATCTCCGACTCGTTCTTCCCGCGCATCTTCCTGCGCCGCGGCACGTACGTCCCGGCGGGCACCATCTCGCTGACGACCTACTTCCACGCGAGCCCCGCGGAACTCGAGCAGCAGTCCGACGACCACCTGCTCGCCACCGCCCGCGCGGCCCGCTTCGGGCACGGCCATTTCGATCAGTACGGCCAGGTCTGGGGCCGGAACGGCGTGCTGCTGGCGACCACGCATCAGATCGTCTACTACAAAGATCCGCAGGCCTGATCGCTGGCCGTTCTCCACAGGTTCGGGGTTATCCACAGGCGCCCCTTTTCCGACGGTGTCGGGGCGCGGCACCGTCGTAGCCTCCGGGCATGGACTCCTTGCAACCGACCGGCGCGGAACGGATCCGGGCCGCGCTGCGGCCGGGCTGGGCCCGTACGCTGACGGCCCGCCGGGCGGCCGCCGCGGCGCTGGCCGTGCTCGCCCTGATCGTGGCCGTCACCAGCAGGCCGAGCGGCCCGCAGGCGCAGGTGCTGGTGGCCGCGCGGGAGCTGGGGCCGGGCGGCCGGCTCACGGCCGAGGACCTGGCGGTGCGCACCGTGCCCGCGGAGCTCGCGCCGCAGGACGCGTTGACCGAACCCGACGATGCCGTCGGCCGCTCGGTGACGGGGCCCGTGGGCGCGGGCGAGATCCTCACCGGCCGCCGGGTGCTCACCGACCGCACCGCCGGGTACATCCGCCCAGGATCGCGTCTGGTCCCGGTCTCGCTGCAGGACGCGGCCACGATGGACCTGCTCCGCGCGGGCGATGTGGTCGACGTGGTGGCGCAGCGCAAGGACGACTCCCCCGCCGTGCTGGCCCGCTCGGCGACGGTGGCGGTGGCCGCGGCGCCGCAGGCCACGCGGCAGCAGGCGCGCACGGCGATGCTCGCGATGTCGGAGTCGGAGGCGCACGCGGTGGCGGCCGCGGCGCTCAGTTCCCCGTTGTCGGTGGTCTTCCGGTGACGTCAGCCGACGCGGTAGGTGAGCTCGCGGATCAGCCACAGCTGGCGCTGGTGCGCGACATCGGCGTACGCGGGTCCGTAGTAGTAGCGCAGGTACTGCTCGCCGGCGCGGCGCTGCGCCCTGGTGGGCAACGTGGCCAGTTCGGCGGGCGGGGCGAGCTCCGCCGCCTCGGGGGTCGTGATGGCGCCCTGGAGCCACCGTCGCTGCTCGAGGATCATCCACCACCAGGCGCCACCGAGCAGCGTCAGGGTGACGGCGCACTTGAGCAGGATCAGCGCGAGGGCGACCATCGGGTCATCGCCGCTGGGCGCGTTCCACCAGAAGTGCATGAGGTAGGAGAGCGCCACTGCCAGGGCGGCCAGCGCCGGGCGGCTGCGCAGCAGCGCCAGGCCGAGCGCGAAGAAGCCGGTGTACACCCAGTGCGACTGGAAGCCGAAGAGCGCGCGCAGCAGCGTCACGGTCAGCGCGCCGGCGACGTCGGACTGGGCGTCGCGCAGCGCGAAGGTGATGGCGTAGGTGAGGTTCTCCACCACCTGGAAGCCGAGGCCCGCGAAGGCGCCGACGGCGAAGATCTGCAGGGGTCGGTGCAGGCGGTCGCGGAACATCACCAGCAGGAGGGCGACGCCGGCGCCCTTGATCGTCTCCTCGTTGAGCGGGCCGACGAGGGCCGCGCCCCAGTGGGTGGCGCCGGGATCGTCGAGGACGTCGTTCACGGCGTCGGAGGCGAAGCCGTTGATCTGCAGCGACAACCCGCAGGCCCCGATCGCGCCCCAGGCGAAGGCCAGCGCCCACGCGCTGCGGATCTGGGCGTGGGACCGGTCGAGCGCCCAGATGATGACCGCGATCACAGCGGCCGCGAGCACGATGATCGGCAGCGCGGCGGCGATGCCGGCGCCGGACTCAGCGAGCCGCGGCACCATGTCGCGCACCAGCACATAGCCGCCGCACGCCAGGCCGGCCGCGAACACCCAGAAGGAGATCGTGGTCATCAGCGCGCGCATCAGGCCTCCCGCATCGACTGGACGAGCGCCGTCAGGTCGGGCACGGCACCGTCGGGCGGGCGCAACGTGAGCACCGTGACCAGCAGCGCGTCCCGCCCGACCACCGCGCACTCCCCCGCGCGGCCGCCGCCGGTGGCGGTGCAGCTGCGGCCCGTGAAGTCGGCGCCGCGGAGGTCGCCGGTGAAGCGGGCGTCGACGCCGCCCGCCTCGAATTCGCGCAGGCGGCGCGGGGCGGCGGTGTCGAAATCGGTCATGCCGGTGGTGAGGCGCACGGAGAGAGAGCTGCCGGTGGCGTGGGTGAAGCGCGCGACGTCGGCCCGGCCTGACGGCACCTTCTCCCAGCCCGACGGTGCGCGGAAATCGACTCCGGCGTACTGGTTTCCGACGCGGTAGGGCTGATCGGCGACGGGCGTGTGCGGCGTCGGCACGGCGCGCTCGATCCCGAACCACCCCGCGGCGAGGCCGCCGACGGCCAAGATCACACCGGCCGAAACGCCCGCGTCCACTGCGCGGATTCGATTCATACGGCTAGCATAAGTCCGAAATTGCATCACGCGTCACTGGCGTTACAACCTCACGAAGGACACTCGATCATGCTCAAGGGATTCAAGGACTTCCTCCTCAAGGGCAACGTGCTGGACCTCGCGGTCGCCGTTGTCGTCGGTGCCGCGTTCACCGCGATCGTCACCGCGTTCACCGAGAACATCGTGCAGCCGCTCATCGCGTCGATCGGCGGCGGCAAGGACGTACAGGGCCTCGCGTGGCAGATCGTCAGCGGCAACGACAAGACCGTCGTCGACTTCGGCGCCGTGATCACGGCGGCGATCAACTTCATCCTCGTCGCGGCCGTCGTGTACTTCGTGCTGATCCTGCCGTACGAGACGCTGAAGAAGCGCGCCAGCGGTCCGGCCACCGAGGACGAGGTGGACGTGCTCGTCGAGATCCGCGACCTGCTGGCCGCTCAGGCCGCCCAGCCGCAGGGCGGAGCGCACTCGGTCACCGAGCTTCCGCCCACGGGCCAGTTCCCCTCGCAGAAGCCGCAGATCTAGCGCCAGCAACGACGAAGCCGGCCTCCCCACTCGGGGAGGCCGGCTTTCGCTTTTCCGGTCCGACGGTGCCGTTACACAGTGACCTCGGGGCGGGCGTCAATGACCTTCTCGCGCGTGCAGTCAGGTTCGCGCAATGGTGGGCCCGATCGCCTACCCGAGAGTGAACGGCTGGCCCCAGAGCACGGCAGTGCCTTCGTGGTCACCGATCTGAGCAGCGACATACACGTATAGCCGGGCCTGCGCGTAGCCGCCGCAGCCATCCACACCGATGGTCTGATCGGCATACGACAGCGATCCACCGGACCCTTCGAAGTCGTAGCTGGTGGAAGGCTGGTTCCAGTCGGGCTTGATCTCGTCGCCCGGCTTCGGCCACGACTTCCGATCGAAGGTCAGGGACTGATTGCCGATCGTTCCGGCAGCGAGTTTCAGTGACGCACCGGTCGAACCTGACGTGCCGGCAATCGATGCGTCGTCACTACTCGAGGAAAGGACTGGGCCATTCGCCCCGCCCGAGATCGACAATCCAGCGTCTCCGATCGCGACCTGACAGCCGACGACATACCCCGCCTCGATCGACCCCCCACCGGCGTCCGCGCCGGACACCTTCGCCTCGATCGTGCCCGAGACCCACGCATTGCGGGTCGTGGGGAGGGCGACCATGCCCGGTGAGAGCTTCGCCGATTGCCTCGTCACCGTGATGGTGATCGAACCGGATCCCACCTTCTGAGTCACCGAGGCGTTCTTGAGCGGTATGAACGTATCCGCATGCGCGGTTCCCACGACCGCAGTCGAGCAGATGGTGGCGACCGCGCAGCCGGCGATCGCACGCTTGAGGGTGTTCGTCATCGAATCCATCCTTCGTAATAGGGCTACAGGGATTGGAGAAGTTGGGCTTAGCCCATGCTGAAGGGAGCGCCGTACAGGAAACCCTGAATCCGGTTGCTGCCCTTGATCTCCACCCAGGTCACGATCCGAGACTGCGCGTAGCCGCTGCAGTTGCCATAGTTCAGGTCGTAATTCTTCACACTCACCGTGTACGTACCGGCCTTGGTGAACTTGATCGAATCCAGCGCAGAAGGCTGATCGGCACGACCGAAACCCGTCACCGACGACGTCGAACCCGGGCTCAGCGGCACATCCAAGCCACCCGACACGCCGCCCAGCGACAGGCTCGCGCTCGGCGAACCCGAACCGTTCAGGCCGGCAGAAGCACCAGGACCGGTCAGCCCGACGGAGCCACCGATCGCACCGGGGAACTGGCAGCCCGACACGACACCGACGCCCAGCTTGCCCTGGATATCCTTGACGCCCGCCGGAGCCTTCACATCCACCGCGCCGGTAGAGGTCACCCACACCGTCCGCGTCTGCGCCGTCGCCAACGACGGCTGAATCGCGAACGAGTTACCCGTCGACTTCAGCACGACATTCCAACCGCCCGGCGCAGCGACAGTCTTCTGACCGTTCGGCAGCGGGCCAGCGCTCGCGGTACCTGCAGTGATCGAGGCGGCCGCAGCCACCGAGACCGCAACGACACCGGCGCGTGCTGCGCTCGACTTCAGTTTCACGTTCATCATCACCTTCATTCGCGCTTCAGTCCAGGCTTGTCCTGTGCACTCGCTTTGACCCCAGCCCCTCACGAATACTCAGCATTTCCTTAGAAAGAGCCGACCTGCTCAATCTGCTCCAACTCGACCATCAATGCAGGTCAGCTCCGCGAGGGTGTCTAGCAAGCGGCGTGAATGCACGATAGAGGCGGCGATCGACCACGCGCAACCGTGGCGGGGAACCTTTACATACCCCAAGGAGAGTTCACGCAATTCTTCGCATGCGCACTGGCTCCGTAATCTTGCCGTAACACCAAGGCGCGATTCGGTGGCAGTCACCACACGCGCGAGGGGCGGCCATCCAGATGGATGACCGCCCCTTCGAGGTGGGAGACGACGGAGCTACTTGGCTCCGCCCGCGTCGCCGGCGCCGCCGGACGTATCGCCGCCGGTGGTGCCGCCGCCGGTCGAACCATCGCCGGTGGTGCCGCCGCCGGTGGTGCCGCCGCCGGTGGTGGTGCCGCCACCGGCCGTACCACCGCCGGTGGTGCCGCCCCCGGTCGTACCGCCGCCGGTGGTGCCGCCGCCGGTCGTGGGTGCGGTCTTGCCGCCGCCAAGCGCCTCAGCGACCTTCTCGAACAGGTCGACACCCTTACCCTTCGAGCTGCCACCCGACGCGGGAGCAGCCGGCGCGGTGGGCGCGTCGGCAGTGGCTGCGGTGGCCGCAGCCTGGGAGCCCGTGCCGAGGTTGCCTTCGGAGCCGGAACCCGCCGCCGCAGCGGGGAGCGAGAGCGCCTTGCTGGCGGTCGAGACGGAGCCACCCGGCGTGGTCGTCGTCTGCGCGGACGGAGCAGGCGCCAGACCCCCGTTGAAGACGTTCGTGATCGCCTTCGTGTCGTAGGAGATGATGTTGGCGGGCAGGGCCGCAACCTGGCCCGCAGCCTGGGCCACGTAGCCGGTGACCGCAGTGGCGAGGTCGCCCCACTTGCCGGTGAAGCCCAGCTCGACGACAGCCTTGAAGATGGCGTTGACAACGTTGGTGTTGGCGGTGGGCTTGTTGTCTTTATCCCAAGCGATATCGACGACGAAAGCCTTGAGAACCTGGTTGGCGTTCTGGAGCGGAATTCCGGCGACGTTGAGAAGATCGCCGACAAGACCGGCATCCGCAGGGCTGACCTCGGGGGCGGTGGCCTTCGCCGCAACGGTCAGCACCTGAGCGGACGTCACGCCCGAAGCCGCAGGCGCGACGGTCGGCTTCTGCGAGACGAACTTGCCAGATGCGATGTTCGTTCCGAACTGAGCCAGGTACAGGCCGATGTTGTTCGCGAGCGCACCCCAGTTGCCGGTGGCTCCGAGATCGACCACGGCCTTGAAGATCGCATTCGCGACATTCGTCGTCGTGGCACTTCCATCCTTGACGATGACCTTGCCGGAAGCGTCGCGCAGCTCCACGTTGAACGCTTGCAACGCGTTCGTCGCAAGCTGCAACGGGAGGCCCAGAAGATCCAACGGCGACGCCGCCGAGGTGACGGGCGCGTTCGCGGCCTTGACCGTTGCGACGTTGGCCGCGAGGGGCGCGGGTGCGAACAGCTTGGAGATCGCCGCGACGTCGTATCCAACGATGTTCGCCGGCAGCTTGCCGAAGTTCGCCGTCGACTGGTTGAAGTAGCTCTTGAGCCGCTTCTGTAGCTCAGCGGTGTCGCCGACCGCGCCCTGGTTCACCAAGGTTGCGAAGATGGCGTTCGGGAGGTTCGTGATGACGTCTTTGCCATCCTTCGTGTCGCCGGTCGCCACGTTTCCGGCCTGGATCACCTGGTTAGCGTTCTGCAGCGGGATGCCGAGAACGTTCAGGACGTTGGTGGGCGACAGCTCAGCGTTAGCAGTGGATGCCAACGTGGGCGTTGCCACCAGCGCCGCGGTGGTGACTACCGCTGCGACAGATGCTTTCCGTCGATTCATTGCGTGTTCCCCTCAGGTTGGTGCCGGGTGTTAACACCGGGGCATGCCCCGCCAATCACCAGGCGAATTCATCAGCTGTGCCGACTTCAGGTTGTGGGACGCGGTCCCACGACTACTTTCTCAGTAAAGCGCTAGTAAGGGCAGCGAACGAGCAGACACGGGGCCGACGCCCTGTCTGGCGCCGGCCCCGTGTCATCATCGAGAAGTTCTCAGTTAGCCCAGCGTGAAGGGCTTGCCCCAGAGCACCGCGGTGCCCTCGTTGTTGCCGACCTTGCCAGTCGCGTACACGTAGAACCGAGCCTGCGCGTACCCACCGCAGCCGTCGACGCCGATGGTCTGATCAGCCCACGACAGCGAGCCGTTAGCACCGTCGAAGTCGTAGCTCTGCGACGGCGTGTTCCAACTCGGGCTGATCTCGTCGCCCGGCTTCGGCCACTTCTTGCGGTCGTACGTCAGCGCCTGCGTACCGATCGTGCCAGCAGCCAGCGACAGCGTCGCACCCGTCGAGCCATTCACGCCGGCGATCTTCGCGTCGTCGGTCTTGGACGACAGCACCGGTCCATTCGCGCCAGCACCGAGGCTGAGCTTTGCGCTGCCGATCTGCACCTGGCAACCGACGACATAGCCGGCCTGGATCGAGCCACCCGAGGCCTTCGTGCCGGCGAGCTTCACGGACACGCTGCCGGAGACCCAAGCGTTGCGGGTGGTGGGCAGGGCGACCATGCCGGGCGACAGCAGCGCGCTGTTCTTTCCGAGCGAAATGGTGATCGAGCCGTCGCCGACCTTCTGCGTGACCGTCTCGGTGGGCAGGGGGATGAAGGTGTCGGCGTTCGCCACACCGGTGGACGCCGCGCCGAGCGCGACGCCAGCAACTGCGGCCACAGCGGCACCGCGGATTGCGAGGTTCTTCATGATGTCCTTCGTGGGTAGTCAGCCCGGGTTGGGCAAGAGAGTTGAGTCGGAGAGGGGCTTAGCCCATGCTGAAGGGAGCGCCGTACAGGAAACCCTGAATCCGGTTGCTGCCCTTGATCTCCACCCAGGTCACGATCCGAGACTGCGCGTAGCCGCTGCAGTTGCCATAGTTCAGGTCGTAATTCTTCACACTCACCGTGTACGTACCGGCCTTGGTGAACTTGATCGAATCCAGCGCAGAAGGCTGATCGGCACGACCGAAACCCGTCACCGACGACGTCGAACCCGGGCTCAGCGGCACATCCAAGCCACCCGACACGCCGCCCAGCGACAGGCTCGCGCTCGGCGAACCCGAACCGTTCAGGCCGGCAGAAGCACCAGGACCGGTCAGCCCGACGGAGCCACCGATCGCACCGGGGAACTGGCAGCCCGACACGACACCGACGCCCAGCTTGCCCTGGATATCCTTGACGCCCGCCGGAGCCTTCACATCCACCGCGCCGGTAGAGGTCACCCACACCGTCCGCGTCTGCGCCGTCGCCAACGACGGCTGAATCGCGAACGAGTTACCCGTCGACTTCAGCACGACATTCCAACCGCCCGGCGCAGCGACAGTCTTCTGACCGTTCGGCAGCGGGCCAGCGCTCGCGGTACCTGCAGTGATCGAGGCGGCCGCAGCCACCGAGACCGCAACGACGCCAGCGCGTGCCACGGCCTTGCTCATCTTGCTCATTCGTTCCCCTCACCAGGAATCATGGTGTGCCGCTCCGGTAGGAGCGCCGGCCCTGCGACTCACCCAGCCACGGACCGAACCTCAAGCCTTTTCTCAGCCTGAGATCACTGTCGGTTCCCCGGAGGCCTTCGCTGACCTACGGTTCACGCGGAGCATATCCTCAGCTTTCCAGGTCGCGCAACGCTTTCAATCTTCGCAAATTGTGAGTTCGTGAATCTACTCATCGCGATCATGAATCGCGCACACGCGCGTCAACCAGCGCTTCTTAGGCAAGACTCACCGAGAACCGCCGCCTACCTGCATGGAACTTAGGGTGAGCTACATACTTAGAGTTCACTCAGGCACCCCGAAGCTGTAACCAGACCACCGGAATGACCGACTGTGTCCTTAGTCACACTACCAGTGGGTTTGCAGTTTCAACGACTCTACCCGCCGTGGTGTGGCGGGCGGTTCTCGCGGTACCAACGTTCCGTCGGGTCACCGTCGGGGCCGGAACGGCGAGACGCCGCGCCCGAGCGGGGCGCGGCGTCGTTCGACCCTCGGCCGGAGCCGGAATCGGGCAGATCGTCCTTGGTCTGGGAGGGAAGAACGTCTCCGAAGATCCGCGCGACATCGCGTGCGGAGTACTTCCGGGGAGCGGGGCCCTCGGGGGTGGAGCCGGGCTCGGACATCACCGGGCCTGGTCGTCGCCGCCCGCGATGTGGCGGATCACGTGGGTGGCGAGCGGCGTCAGCGTCGCCATGCCGTCGCGGATCGCCGCGCGCGAGCTGGCGAGGTTCACCACCACGGTGCTGCCGGAGACGCCGGCCAGCCCGCGGGAGAGGCCCGCATCGGTCGCACCCGCGGCGAGTCCCGACGAGCGCAGCGCCTCGCAGATGCCGGGCAGCTTCTTGTCGAGGATCTCCTCGGTGGCCTCCGGCGTCACGTCGCGGGCGCCCACGCCCACACCGCCGATGGTCACGGCCAGGTCGACGCCGCCGATCACCGCGGTGTTCAGCGCGTTGCGCACGTCCACCTCCTCGGCGGGGACCACGACCACGGCGTCCACCTCGAAGCCGGCCTCCTCGAGCAGCTCGGTCACCAGCGAACCCACCGACTTCCCCGCGCCGGACGCACGGGAGGCACCGGGCTGCAGGTGGTCGTCGACGACGATCACGAGGGCACGGCCGATCACCCCGGCCCCGTCGAGGGCCGCATCATCGAGGGCCGGCACGTCCAGGGCGTCGTCCTCCAGCCACTCGGCGTCCGCTGCCCGGCTCTGGCTCATCTCCGCGGTCATCTTCGATTCCTCCGTCACTTGTCCAACTTATCGAGCGTCACCTGCTTGGTCACCGGACTCGTACTACTCGGGCTATCGAGGTAGGTAACGGTCACGGTAGCCCCCGGCGGGTAGGCGCGCACGGCTCCGATCAATCCGTAGCCGTCGGTGATGTTCAGGTCGTCCACCTTGGTGACGAGCGCGCCCTTCGGGATGCCCGCGCGGCCGAAGCCACCCGTTGCGGAGACGTCCACGACCAGTGCGCCCGGCCGGCTCACCGATGCCCGCGGGTCCACCGTGATGCCCACGGCCGCGTGCGTGGCCGAGCCCGACTCCATCAGTTCCTTGCTGATCCGCTGCACCTGGTTCGACGGGATCGCGAAGCCCAGGCCGATGCTGCCGCCCTGCTGCCCCGTCAGTTTCGAACCGCCGAGCGTCGCGATCGACGAGTTGATGCCGACGAGCCGGCCTGTCATGTCCACCAGGGCTCCGCCCGAGTTGCCCGGGTTGATCGCCGCGTCGGTCTGCACCGAGTTGATCACCGTCGCCTGGTCGGAGTCCTTGCCGCTGGTCGCCACCGGACGGTTCAGCGCCGAGACGATGCCGCTGGTCACGGTGCCCGCGAGGCCGAGCGGGGCGCCCACGGCCACCACCTCCTGGCCGACGGACAGCTTGCCGCTGTCGGCGAAGGTCAGCGGCTTGAGGTCGCGCTTGTCCGTCTGGATCACCGCGAGATCCGTGATGGGGTCCGCGCCCACCACGGCGGCGTTGCTCACGCTGCCGTCGGAGAAGGAGACCGTCAACTTCCCGTTCCCGGCGATCACGTGGTTGTTCGTCACGATCTTGCCGTCCGCGCTGATCACCACGCCCGACCCCGACGACTCCGAGGTGCCTGCCTGGTTGTCGATCGACACCACGGCCGGCAGCACGCCCTGCGCGACCTCCTGCACCGAGCCCTTGACCACGGGCGGCGCGTCACCCCCGGACACCGTCACCGTCGACGACGAATCGTTCCCGCCCCACACCAAGTACGCCCCGGTCACCGAGAGCAGCGACGCGATCAGCGCGATCGCCACGCCCATCGCGACCAGCGCGCCCATCCTCGGCCCGCGCGCGGGCGTGGTGGTCACCGCGGGCAGGACGCCCGGCCCCGCGTAGCCCGACGGTCCGCCGCCCGGCGCCGGATAGGCGCCCGAGTACTGCTGCGTGGGCCGGTACTGCCCCTGCGCACCGGGCTGGGCCTGCTGGCCCGGCTGCGCACCGGACTGCGCCGGCTGCTGGCCGTACTGCCCGGCCGACTGGCCCTGCTGATAGGGATTCTGCGGACCCTCGGTCATGGAGCCCCCTCCTTCGTGTTCTTCCCCGCCAAGACTGCATACGGCTTCTGTGAAGTGCCTGTGAGCAGATTGTCACTTCCCCGGAAGCAACTCCATCATTTGCCTCGAAGCAGGCGGAGCCGGGGCTCCCGCTGCACCACCTGCGGGGCGCGGCCGCCCGCGACCGGGCTGCCGGGGATCTCGAGGCGCACCAGCGCGCCGCCACCGTCGGCCGTGCCGACCGCGACGGAACCGCCGTGCCGTTCCACCACCTGTTTGACGATCGCGAGGCCCAGGCCGGAGCCGGGCATCGAGCGGCTCGCCATCGAGCGGTAGAAGCGCTCGAAGACCAGTTCCCGGTCCTCCTCGGGGATGCCGGGCCCGCTGTCGGCGACGCTGAGCGCCGCCCGGTCGACGCCGATCTCGGCGAGCTCGACCCGCACCACGGAACCGTCGGGCGAGAACTTCGCCGCGTTGTCCAGCACGTTCACCACCGCGCGGCCCAGGCCGCCGTTGTCGCCGTAGACGTACCAGGGCGCGCTCGTGACGTCGAAGCGGACCGTCGGGCGGCGGCGCTCGACACGCTCGACGGCCTTCTGCAGGATCTCCTCGAGGTCGACCTCCTCGTTGACCGCCTCGGGCGCGTCCTCGCGGGCGAGGTCCACGAGGTCGCCGACCAGCGTGGTCAGCTCCTCCACCTGGGCGAGGACGTCGTCGGAGAGCTCCTTCATGTCGTCCTCGGGGATGGGCGGCGCGCCCGGCTGGTTCGCGGCGACGAGCAGCTCGACGTTGGTCCGCAGGCTCGTCAGCGGGGTACGCAGCTCGTGGCCGGCGTCGGCGACGAGGCGGGCCTGCCGGTCGCGCGACTCGGCGAGGGCCCGCAGCATCGCGTTGAAGCTGGCGGTCAGGCGCGCCAGCTCGTCGCGGCCCACCACGGGGATCGGGGTCAGATCGTCGGTGCGGGCCACCCGCTCGGCGGCCTCGGTGAGCCGCTGCACGGGTCTGAGCCCGCCGCGCGCGACGGCGGTGCCCGCGATCGCGGCGAGCACGATGCCGCACGCGCCCACCACGATGAGCACCGTGCCCAGCTCGCTGAGCAGGTTCTTCGTCGGGGTGAGGTCCTCGGCCACGATGATCGTGACGCCGTTGTCGAGGCGTCGCGCCATCACCCGGGTGTCGCCCTCGGAGCGCAGCGACTGGGCGAGCTTGCCCGAGATCACGTCGCGCTCGGGCTGCCCGATGGGGACCTGGCCCGACGGGCCCGAGTGGTACGGCGTCCCGTCGGGGTAGACGACCATCGTGCGGTTGACCGACATGTCCGGCCGGAACATCAGCATCATCATCACGGTGGTGAACTGCGTGACCGGCGAGCTCATCGCGGGCGCGACAGAGTCCACCTGCTGGTGCAGCCGGTTGTCGACGTCCGCGTACATCGCCCGCTTGACCACGAAGAACGCCGACGCCGCCATGAGCGCCACCGTGATGCCCACGACCGCCGCCGCCAGCAGCGTGACGCGCCACCGGAAGCTGACGTTGCGGGTGACCGGGTTGGGGTCGCGCATGGGACGCCGGTCCCGGACCTGCTTGTCGCGGGCCTCCGGGCGGGAGTGCCTCGGCACCGTCATCGGATCACGGCGGGGTCTCGCGCAGGACGTACCCGACGCCCCGCACGGTGTGGATCAGGCGGCTCTCCCCCTCGGCCTCCGTCTTGCGCCGCAGGTAGCCGACGTACACCTCGAGCGCGTTCCCCGAGGTCGGGAAGTCGTAGCCCCACACCTCCTCGAGGATGCGGCTGCGGGTGAGCACGCGGCGCGGGTTGCTCATGAGCATCTCGAGCAAGCTGAACTCGGTGCGCGTGAGGCTGATGTTCCGCTCGCCGCGGAGCACCTCGCGGGTGGCCGGGTCGAGGCTGAGGTCCTCGAACTTGAGCACCTCGTTGTCGGCACCGGTCTCGGGGGCGGCGCGGCGCAGCAGCGCCCGCATCCGCGCCAGCAGCTCCTCCAGCGCGAAGGGCTTCGGCAGGTAGTCGTCGGCGCCGGCGTCGAGCCCGCTCACCCGGTCGCTCACGGCGTCGCGGGCGGTGAGCACGAGGATCGGCAGGTCGTCGCCCGCGCTGCGCAGGCGGCGGCACACCTCCAGACCGTCGATCCGGGGCATGTTCAGGTCCAGGACCAGCGCGTCCGGGCGGTTGCTCGCGATGTGATCGAGCGCGTCCTGCCCGTCGACCGCGGTGTCCACCTGGTACCCGTTGAAGGTCAGCGAGCGGCGCAGGGACTCCCGCACCGCACGATCGTCGTCGACCACCAGAATTCGCATAGTCCACAGTCTTACCGAAGTCGTGTGTGAATTGGCTTAAGGGGTGCTTGTCGGCACTCGGCCCTGAGCGAACAACGGGTTCAGCGGCGGAAGCTCCGCCTGCACGCTTTGAGGAAGCGGCCGGCCACATCCTCGGGGGCGACGGGCACGCGCCAGCCCTGCCACAGCGCGAGCAGGCGGAAGCCGGAGGCCAGGACGGCGCCGACCAGCAGCGCGCGGGAATCGGTGGCGCCCCAGGAGGCGGCGAGCACCGTCGCGCCGGCGCCGGTGAGGGCGGGGATGGCGTAGAGGTCGCGCTCCTGGATGAGCAGCGGCACCTCGTTGACCAGGATGTCGCGCAGCACGCCGCCGCCGAGGGCGGTGGTGATGCCGATGAGCGCGGCGGCGAACGGCGACGCGTCGTGGTGCAGTGCCGTCAGCGCGCCCGTGGCGGAGAAGACGCCCATGCCGATCGCGTCGAGCACGAGCACGGAGTTGCGGAGCCGGCCGAACTGTGGGTGGAAGACGAAGACGAAGGCCGCCGCGATCGACGCGGTGGTGATGTTCTCCCAGCCCTGGAAGGAGGCGGGCGGGTGGATGCCCAGCAGCACGTCTCGGGCGACGCCGCCGCCCACGCCGGTGAGCGCGGCGAGGGTCCACACACCGAACAGGTCGAGCCGCTTACGGACGCCGATGAGCGCGCCGGAGGCGGCGAAGACCGCGATCCCCGCGTAGTTCAGCACCGCCAGCAGCACGCATACCCCCTCGGATACACCTCAAGAGCGGGCCGGCACCAGGCCGACCCGCTCTTGGGGAAGGATCTACTTAGCGGCGGTCGAGGTCGACCAGGCCCAGCTTCGCGGCGCGCACGAGGCGACGCGGAACCAGGTGGGTGCGGCCGCCGACCTGCACGGCCTGCAGCTCGGGGTTGTTCGCCTTCCACTGCGAGCGACGAGCATGCGTGTTCGCCCGCGACATACGGCGCTTCGGTACAGCCATGATTCTTCCTATCGGTCTTGACGAAAAAAGCTCTCGACGCGAGCCCGGAAGGCTTCCAACGTCACAAGCACTGAAGTCTACCGTCCCGCGGCCCGCCCGCCAAAACGCGCGTACTTCTCCTGGAACTTCTGCACCCGGCCGGCGGTGTCGACGAGGCGCTGCTTCCCCGTCCACAGCGGGTGCGAGTCGCTGGTCACGTCCACCACGATCATCGGATACGTCACCCCGTCCACGTCGACGGTCCGCGTCGACGTCGCCGTACTGCGGGTGACGAAGACCTTCCCCGTCGACGCGTCCTGGAACGCGACCGGGCGGTACTCGGGGTGGATTCCCTGCTTCATCGGTTCTCCTTCTGTTCGGCCTCGGCCTCGGTGCCGGGGGTCAGGTCCTCGCACGGGTCGGCGTGCATCGCGCCGAAGGGGTCGTGCCAGCCGGCCCACACGTCGGGGCCGGCGGCGAACTCCTCGGGGGTCAGCTCGGCCCAGCGCAGGGTCTCCGCGATCTGCGCGGGGTCGGCCCCGGCGGCCAACACGACCAGGTCGGTCCGACGGTCCCCGTACGCCTCGTCCCAGGCGGCGGACGCCATCGCCCACCGCTCGGGCGAGCCGTCGCCGCCGGCGGCCAGCCACGGCCCGGCCGCCCCGACGCGCAGCCCGGCGCCGGCGGACTCCAGCCAGAAGGCGTCGTCGGGCGTGGCGGCGAGCCAGATGCGGCCGCGGGCGTGGACGACCCCGTCGAGCAGCACGTCGATCGCCTCATGGAAGCGGCCGGGGTGCAGCGGGCGGCGGGCGCTGAACTCGATCAGCCGGACGTCGCCGTCGGGATCGAGCGGCGGGCAGCCGGGGAGCAGCGGGCCGAAGGGCTCCAGGGGCGGACGCGACGCGCTCATCCGCGGGAGCAGGCTGTGGAGGGGCACGCGCTCGCGGGCGATCGGGGCACCCGGCGCAAGGCGACGCAGGACCGCGCGCAGGCGGGCGGGATCGGGGCTGTCGCCGGCGACGACCACGAGGTCGGCGCTCTGCGCGTGGCCGACGGCCAGCTGGGCGACGGTGCGCTCGTCGTCGTCCGGGACGGGGAAGCGCTCGCCGAGATCCTCCTCGCCGAGCGCGTCGTCGAGCCAGGTCGCGCCGTCGACGAAGCCGATCGTCCCGGTGACCTCGACGTCGCGCGCGGCGGGGCCGGGTACCGCGCCGACCATCTCCACGATCACGTGCTCGATGGCGTGCCGCACCGCGTCGGCCTCGAGGATCGGGTCGAGCCGCACGACGATGCGGCGGACGGACGCCCGTCGGTGCAGCGTGCGGAGCAGCGGCAGCAGGTCCTCCCGGAGCGTGCACGAGACGCAGCCGTGCGCGAGCTCGAGCAGGGCGACGCGCTCCTCGGCGGTCCCGTCGGGCCGGACGGTGGCCTCCGACCGCACGACCAGGCCCTCCTTCAGGCCGGACAGGTCGTGATGCACGACGACGGTGCCGGGTTCGGCCAGCTCGAGCGCGCGCTCCTGCCCGCCGAAGCCGGTCAGCAGCAGGACCGGAGTTCTCTTGGAAATGATTCCCATTTCCAGTACGTTACCTTATCGACAATCATTCGCAAGAAGGAGAAGCATGTCCGCACACTGCCAGGTGACGGGCCGGGCGCCCGGCTTCGGCAAGCGGGTCTCGCACAGCCACGTGCGCACGAACCGCCGCTGGGACCCGAACATCCAGCGCCGCCGCTACTACGTGCCCTCGCTCGGCCGCACCGTCGTGCTCCGGGTGTCCACGAAGGGCATCAAGACCATCGACCGCCGCGGCATCGACGCCGTGGTCGCCGACATCCTGTCCCGAGGGGAGAAGCTGTAAATGGCCCGCAACGAGATCCGACCGATCATCAAGCTCAAGTCCACCGCCGGCACCGGGTACACGTACGTGACCAGGAAGAACCGCCGCAACGACCCCGACCGCATGGTGCTGCGCAAGTACGACCCCGTGGTCCGGCAGCACGTCGACTTCCGGGAGGAGCGCTGATGGCCACGAAGGCGAAGATCGCCGCCAACGAGGGGCGCAAGGCCCTGGTGGCCCGGCACGCCGAGCGTCGCGCCGAGCTCAAGAAGGTCATCGCGCACCCGTCGACCGACCCGGACACCCGAGCCGACGCCGTGCGCGCGCTCGCGAAGCTGCCGCGCGACGGCTCGGCGACGCGCGTCCGCAACCGCGACGCCGCCGACGGCCGCCCGCGCGGCCACCTGCGCAAGTTCGGGCTGTCCCGGGTGCGCGTGCGGCAGATGGCGCACGACGGTCAGCTGCCCGGCGTCCGGAAGTCGAGCTGGTGATGGCACGTCGACCCCTGCGCACCCCGCCCGCGCGGCGCGGCCTCGTCCGCGTGCCCGAGGGCGCCCTCGACTACAAGAACGTCACCTACCTGCGAACTTTCCTCAACGAACGCGGCAAGCTGCGCTCCCGCGCGGTGACCCGGCTGTCGCCGCAGGACCAGCGCGCGCTCGCGCTGGCGGTGAAGAACGCCCGCGAGATGGCGCTGCTCCCCTACTCCTCGAAGAAGTAGCGCCTCACGATGTCGCGTTCTGCGGCGGTACACCTGCTCCTGCGCACGCGTACCGCCGCAGAACGCCGAATCGTGAGGAACAGCGCCGACGCGGGCGAGGCCAGACGCGGTGGCGCGGTCAGGCACGGCGGCTCGGCCGAGCGGTCGCGGCCGAGCGCGCGCGGCGCGGCCGAGCGCGCATGCACGGGCGACGTGTGCTGACGAGGGGTGCAGGCGCTCTGCCGCTCTGCTCTCGGATTCCGTCCGGAATGGACAGCGCACCGCCGCAGACAGCGGACGAGTCGCCGTCGTCCCCCGCGCCGCGTCGACGCCCCCCGCGCCGCGGTTCTTCCCCCACCGCACGAACAGCTTCCTGTGAGGGACCGACCGTCCCCCACGCGGCGTCGACGTCCCCCACGCGGCGGCTGCGGCCCGTGCGCCGCGAGGGCCCCGGCCACGTCGGGCAGGGCCCCGCACTGTCCGATCCGGACAGAATCCGAGAGTCGAGCGCCGCGTGCACCGAACCCGCCCGCGCGGCGACGATAGTTCGGTCGCGTAACCTTCTCGCACGTGACTTCCGTGCTGGCCGGCTTCGCCGTGATCGCGATCATCATCGCGGCGGGGTGGCTCCTGGGCCGGCTGCAGGTGCTGGGCGAGCAGCCGGAGAAGCAGCTCTCGCTGCTGGTGTTCTACCTGCTCACGCCCGCCCTACTACTGCACGCGCTCGCGACCACCGATCTGACGGTGCTGTTCAGCTCGCGGCTGTGGGTGAGCGCGGGCTCGGCACTGACGATCGCGGCGCTCTACTACGTGATCGTCCGCGTGTTCTGGCGCCGGACGATGGGCGACGCCACCATCGGCGCGCTCGCCTCGAGCTACGTGAACTCGTCGAACCTGGGGATTCCGATCGCGGTCTTCGTGCTGCACGACACCTCGTACGTCGCGCCGCTGCTGCTGTTCCAGATCCTCGTCTTCTCGACGATCGCGCTCACGATGCTCGACGTCGCCGAATCCCGCGAGCGCACGGGCCCGAAGCCGCCGCTGTGGCGCACCGTCGCGACCCCGTTGCTGAACCCGATCGTCGTCGGCGCACTGATCGGGCTCGCGATCTCGCTGACGCGGTGGCATCCGCCGGACTGGCTGATGAGCCCGGTGAAACTGCTCGGCGACGCCTCGGTGCCGATGGCGCTGATCGTCTTCGGCCTCTCCCTCGGCGGCGTGCGGGTGCTGCAGAAGGGCGAGGCGCCCCGCCGGGACATCACCCTGGCGTCCGTGCTCAAGATGATCGCAATGCCCGTGCTGGCGTGGGCGATGGCGCGCTTCCTGTTCGGGCAGTCCGGTCACGCGCTCATGGCGCAGACGGTGACCGCCGCCCTCCCTACGGCGCAGAACGTGCTGGTCTACGGCCTGCGATACAACCGGGGAGTGATCCTCGCGCGGGATTCCGGGCTTATCACAACGGCGCTGTCGATTCCGGCGATCATGCTGATCGCGGTCCTTCTCACCTGACGAATGTGACGCACGACCCGGTCACATTACGCCTGTGACGCCCGTTTCGGCTTGGGTTGACGAAACTACTCGTGGGTTAATGAACCCACGAGTAGCACGCTGAACGGCGCGCTACGAACCGAACCCAGGAGAGACCCCATGGCTCAGACCGCCGCACAGCGCGCCGTCGACGTGTTCGTCTCTGCCGTTGAGGCCCGCGGGGGCAAGGCAGAGGTGACCTCGAAGGGCAGCACCACCCTCGTCACCGTGACCGCAGCCGACGGCCGCACCGAGACGCTCCGCGTCAAGGCCACCACCGGCGACGCGTGGCAGGCCCGCAAGAGCGAGGCCGCCGCGAAGGCCCCCGTCACCGCGTGGGCCCTGGTCGACCTGTCCGACGGTGCGCCGATCGCGCTCGCCCCGGCCGCCGACTACGCCGCGCACGTGGCGAAGCTCGCGACCGCGTGGGAGGGCAAGAACCCGGGCAAGTCGCTGACCGCCAACACCAACCTCTCGGTGACCGCCGACGCCGTCGCCGCGTGGGAGGACGCCTGGGCCGTTCTGGGCCTCGACGGTGCCGAGAAGCCCGCCGCCGAGAAGCCCGCCGCTGCCGCGAAGCCCGCGGCGGAGAAGCCCGCGGCGGAGAAGCCGGCCGCCGCGAAGACCCCGGCGAAGAAGGCCGCCGCGAAGTCGACGCCGGCCGCGAAGAAGGCCGCGCCGGCCAAGAAGGCTCCCGCGAAGAAGGCCCCGGCCAAGTCCACGGCCGCCAAGCCCGCCGCCGCGAAGGCCGCCGCTGCCAAGCCGGCCGCGAAGACCGCGGCCGCCAAGCCGGCCGCCACCAAGCCGGCCGCCACCAAGCCGGCCGCTGCCAAGCCTGCCGCGAAGAAGGCGCCGGTCAAGGCGTCGGAGGCCAAGATCACCCCGATCGCCGCACAGAAGGACGCCGCCTCGAAGAGCAAGGCGCCCGCCTCGATCGATGCGAAGTCCTCGAAGCCCGCCGCCAAGGCGGACGTGAAGGCCGCGCCGAAGGCGAAGGCGGACGCGAAGGCACCGTCGAAGACGGTCGCGAAGGCGGAGGAGAAGGCCCCGAAGAAGGGCCAGCCCTCCGGCATCGCGCTGCTGCTCAAGCGTCTCCCCGTGGTGGGCCGCCTGCTCTGACGCGGCACCGAACACCTCGCTCCCCCGCGGGGGAGCCGCACCGTCCCCCGGTCCCTCGGACCGGGGGACGGTCGCGTTCGAGGCGGATCGCCAGGAGTTTTCGGAGGCGAAGGGACGGGCGATTCGCCTAGAGTCGGGGGCATGTCCGACGAGTTGGAGCCCCTGCGCCGCGACGTCCTCCGAGCATCCGATCACGACCGCAACCGGGTGGTCGAGATGCTCTCCGAGGCCCTCGGCCTCGGGCAGCTCACGCTTCCCGAGTACGAGGACCGCTCGCACCAGGCGGTGGCGGCCCGCACCTTCGCCGACTTGGACCGCCTCGTGGAGGACCTGCCGGCCGTGCAGAACCTCCCCGCGGCGGCGGCCCCGGCCTATCGCGCACCGTCGGCCGCGCCGGCCGGCGTGCCGCGGATGGGCGAGACCAAGTGGGCCGTGATGTCGGAGACCAAGGTGCGCGGGCCGGTCGCCGTCGGGCCCGAGCACACCGCGATCGCGTTCTGGGGCGGCGTCTCGCTGGACCTGCGGGAGGCGACGTTCCTCGTCGGCGACGTGACGCTGAACGCCTACGCCGTGATGGGCGGCGTGAAGATCATCCTGCCGCGCGGCGCGAACGTCCACGTCGAGGGCGTGGGCGTGATGGGCGCCTTCGACCATAAGAACCCGCAGACGGGCGACCCCACCGGTCCCCGGATCGTGGTGAAGGGCTTCGCCTTCTGGGGCGGCGTCGAGGTGGAGATCAAGTAGCTACCTGCGCTTGCGGCTGCCCAGGTAGTCGCTGACCACGGCGGCGCCGAGCCCGTCCAGGTCCGGCGAGACCAGTCGCCCGCCCACGCGCCGCACCACGGCGGTCAGGAACCGGGTCAGGCCCGGGTCGTCGCCCAGTTGGAAGACGGTGATCTGCGCACCCTGCGCCGCAACGGCGTCCAGGCCGCGCACCGTCATCGCGATGGTCCGCGGGTGCGGCGGGTAGTCGAAGAAGGGCTCGCCGTTCCGCTCGAGGTGGGCGGTGGGCTCGCCGTCGGTGACCACGAGCAGCACCGGCTGCGCGTTCGGGTGCGACCGGAAGTGCTGCTGCGCCAGGGCGAGCGCGTGGTGCAGGTTGGTGCCCTGCTCGTAGACGCCGTCCAGCCCCGTCAGCTCGCCGACGCTGAGCGTGCGCGCGTACCGCCCGAAGCTGATGAGTGCCAGGTCGTCCCCGCGGAAGCGGGTCGAGATGAGCTGGTGCAGAGCGAGAGCCGTGCGCTTCATCGGCAGCCAGCGGCCCTCCATCACCATGGAGAAACTGGTGTCCACGAGCAGCGCGACGGCCGCGCGGCTGCGCGCCTCTGTCTCGGTGACCTCGATGTCCTTGGCGTCCAGCGTGACCGGTCCGGTCTCGCCGGAGGCGGCCTGGCGGAGCACGCCGTTGAGCACGGTGCGGGTGGCGTCCCAGGGCTCGGTATCGCCGAAGCGCCACTCCCGGCTCGCGCCGGTGGCCTCGCCGGTGGCGCCGGCGCGGGCGGTGTTCCGCTCTCCCCCGCGGGCGGTCAGACGGTCCGCGACGTCCCGGAGGATCGACTGGCCCAGCTGCCGGATCGCCTTGGGCGACAGTCGCAGCGCCCCGTCGGGGTCCCGGGAGAAGTACCCCTGGTCCTTGAGCGCCTTCTCCAGTTCAGCGAGCGTCCGCGCGTCGGCGACGGCCTCGTCGCCGAGCTGCCGCTGCAGCGCGTCGAGGTCGATGTCGTCGAGCGCGGCGCCGTTGTGCTGCTGGCTCAGCTGCTCGGCAAGGGATTCCAGGTCGGCGATGTCCTGCATGGCCTGCGTCGCATCCCCCAACCCCATCCCGGAATCGCCCTCGAACTCCTGGCTGCCGTACCAGTCCTCTCCGGGGCGGGCGTCCATGAGCTTGCCGGTGAGGTCGCTCAGCGCCTGGGAGAGCTGCGGCGACCCGAAGGCCGCCTGCGACAGCTCCTCCAGCTCGGCGCGCTGCTCGGGCGTGAGGCTGTTGTAGAGCCGCTGCGCGGCCGCCGAGCGCTGTGCCAGGGCGTCGATGAGCTCGTCGATGTTCCGCGGGTTCTCGGGGAAGTACTGGCCGTGCTCGGCCATGAAGTCGTCGAAGTCGTCCTGGGTTGCGGTGCCGGCGTTGTGCTTGTCCAGCAGGGTGTTCAGGTCGTCGAGCATCTTCTGGATCGCCGCGCGGTCCTCGTCGGTCGCGCCCTCGAGGGCCTGCTTGATCCCGGCGAACTGCTGGTCCAGGAGCTCGCGGCCGAGCAGGTCGCGGATCTCCTCGTACTTCTGCGCGGCCTCGGGCGAGCGCCACTGGTAGTCGCCCAGTTCGCGCACGGCCTGCGCCGCGGACGGCGGCAGGTTCGAGATCCGCATCTCCTGGAACCGGGCGTCGTCGTCCAGCGCGCGGGCGAGCTCCTTGCGTTCCGCGAGCACCGCCTCGTCGAGCAGCTTCTGCACGTCCTCGAAGGTCTTGCCGAGGTTGTTGCGCTGCAACACTTCCTGCCGCCGGCGGTTCGCCAGCTCGGCGAGCTTGTCGAGGCCGCGGCGGTTCTCGCCGCCGCGACGCAGGTACTCCTGCAGCGCGCGGCGCGGGGAGACGCCGCTCATCACGTCGCGGCCGATCTCGTCGAGCGCGTCCCGCAGGTCCACCGGCGGGGCCAGCGGATCGGGCCCGCCGGTGTAGCGGCGGTACCGGGCCAGGTGCCCGCGCCGTCCCTGCCGGTCGCGCCCCGCGCGCGAGGACCTATCCGCCATAGACGGTCTGGCCCTCCTCGTCGGACTCCTTGCCGATCCGCCGCGCGAGGTACAGCCCCTCGAGCGCGAACTCGGCGGCCGCGGCGCGCTCCCCCGGCGACTCGGCCTCGAGCCGGCGGTAGACCTCGGCGAGGACCGGGACCTCCGGGAGCGCGGCCAGCAGCTCGGCGGCGGTCACGTCGTCACCGGTGACGATGGGCCCGCCGGCCTCGATGGCCTCCACGAGCGGCCCCAGGTCGACGCCCAGCAGGTACTCGCCGATCGTCTCGGCCGTCGCGCGCCGCAGCAGGTGCACGAGCGTCGCGATCTCGCGCCCCTCCTCGCCGGCCTCGAACTCGACCTTGCCGCGCAGCACGTCGGGCACCGTCATCAGGTCGACGGGGCGCGCGACGGGCAGGTCCTCGCCGCCCACGGCCGCGCGGTGCAGCGCCGCCGCGGCGATGGTCTCCTGCGCCGCGATGGCGAACCGGGCGGAGACGCCGGACCGCTGGTCGACGGCGGGCGACTCGCGCAGCTCGCGGGTGAACCGGGCCAGCACCTCGGTGAGGTACTGCGGCACGGACGCGACGACGTCGGCCTCCTGCTCGATGACCGCGACCTCGTCCTCGAGGTCCAGCGGGTAGTGCGTGCGGATCTCGGCGCCGAAGCGGTCCTTGAGCGGCGTGATGATGCGGCCGCGGTTGGTGTAGTCCTCGGGGTTGGCGCTCGCCAGCAGCAGCACGTCGAGCGGCAGGCGCAGCGTGTAGCCGCGCACCTGGATGTCGCGCTCCTCCATCACGTTCAGCATGGCGACCTGGATGCGTTCGGCGAGGTCGGGCAACTCGTTGACCGCGACGATGCCGCGGTGCGCCCGCGGGATGAGGCCGAAGTGGATGGTCTCGGGATCGCCGAGGCTGCGGCCCTGCGCCACCTTGACGGGGTCCACGTCGCCGACCAGGTCGCCGACGGAGGTGTCCGGCGTCGCCAGCTTCTCGGAGTAGCGCTCGTCGCGGTGCTTCCACGCGACGGGCAGGTCGTCGCCCAGCTCCTGCGCGCGCCGGATGGAGGCGGGCGTGATCGGGTGGTACGGGTGCTCGCCGAGCTCGGCACCGTCGATCACGGGGGTCCACTCGTCGAGCAGGCTGACGATGGTGCGGATCAGGCGCGTCTTGCCCTGGCCGCGCTCGCCGAGCAGGACCACGTCGTGGCCGGCCAGGAGGGCGCGCTCGAGCTGCGGGATGACGGTGTCGTCGAAGCCCTGGATGCCGTCCCAGGGGTCGGTGTCGGCGCGCAGCGCGGCGAGCAGGTTGTTGCGGAGTTCGTCCTTGATCCCGCGGTAGACGTGGCCGGAGGCCTTGAGTTCACCGAGGGTGGCGGGCAGCGTGTCGGGGCGTGCAATGCTCACGCCGTCAACGCTACGCCGATCCGCGGCCCCCGCCCTAGCGAGTACGCCCGCAGCGAAACCGGGAATAGACGCTCGCGTCGGCGGGGTTGCCGAGGGCGGCGCCGCGGGATCGGCGGCTACTTCTTCGTCGTGCCGGGGAGGACGCCCGCGTCGATCACGGCCTTGGTCAGCGGCCGGATGCGGGTGATCAGCTCCTCGGTCCCGGGCCCGAAGGCCGCCGCGGTGATGGCGTCGGTCCCGGCCTCGATGTCCAGGTAGACGCCCATGCCCTCGGCGGTGAGCCGGTGCTCCTCGGCGTCGCCCTCGACCAGGCCGCGCTCGGTGAGGCGGGCGACCGCCTCGCCCCACTCCTGCTCGCTGTAGCCGCGGGTGATGCGGAAGAACCGGCGGCCCATGACGCGGCGGCGCACGTCGGGATCGGGCAGGTCGGCCTCGTGCAGGACGCCGGCCTCCAGGCCGGTCAGTCCGTGCCGGATCAGCTCGGCGAGGTGGTTGTCGCCGCGCCATTCGCGGAGCACGGAGAGGTGGCGCCAGAGCGCGAGGGCCGGCTCGTCGGGCACCGTCGACGATGCCCAGGCCGCCGCGAGGGTCCGGCCGGAGACGGGCAGGTCCGCCACGAGGGCGCCGAAACCGTCCGCGAGGGCCCGCACCTCGGCCGGGTCGATCCCGGCGAGGATGGTGCGGTACTGCTCCGCGAGCATCACGTAGCGGCGCTCGTCGATCTCGGCCAGGCCGGCGTCGACGGCGACCGGCCAGGCGGCCTCGATCAGCGACGGCGCGAAGTTGTAGAAGGCCGCGGTGACGACGGCGGCGTGCGCCTCGCCGATCGGTGCGGCCCGCGCGCCGACGTAGAAGGCGTGCTGGTCGATCCCCAGGTCGCGCACCGCGTCCCGGATCCCCGGGTTGAAGTAGGCGACCACGTGGAAGGGTTCGACCGTCTCGTAGGCGGTCCGGGCGAGGGCGACGGCGTTGTCCGACATGCCCTCACCCTGTCAGGGCGGGCGACGGATGTCGACGGTGGGCTACTTGTAGAAGCCCTCGCGCAGGTTGATGCCGTGCTCGACCCAGGCCTTCATCGCGGCGAGCATGCCGGTCCAGCCCATGCAGTTGCCGAAGGCGCCCTTGGCACCGTCCTCGGTCGCGGTCCACGCCGACTCGGTGATGGTGACGAGCGTGCGGCTGTCGTCGTCGACGGGGGCGAACTCGAACGTCGTGGTGGTGTGGCCGTCGCCGGCGACGGCGTTCTCGGCGTCCCAGCGGATCACGATCTTCGAGTGCGGCGTCGCCTCGACCACCTGCACGGGGAAGGCGCCGGGGAAGTCGGCGAAGTCCCAGGTGACCTCGGTGTTCGACTCGAGCCGGCCGCGGGCGCCGCCGGTGGTGAAGTACTTGGACAGCTGGTCGGGGTCGGCGACGGCCTCGTAGACCTGCGCGGTGGGGCGCGCCACGTAGCCGGAGACGGTGAAGGAGAGCTCTTTGAGTTCAGACATGTGATAAAAATACAACATGTCTACGAGCGATCGCAAGGGCTCCGCGGAACCTGCCGGCGACGACGACGCGGACGACGCCGTCTTCAAGGCGCTCGCCAACGCCACGCGCCGCCGCATGCTGGACGTGCTCAAGGAGTCGCCCCGCACCACCGGCGACCTGTGCGCGCAGTTCCCCGACCTCGACCGCACCACGGTGCTGCAGCACCTGCGCGTCCTCGAGCGTGCGGAGCTGGTGATCGGCCGCAAGGTCGGCCGCGAGCGACACCTCACGCTGGCGCCCGTCCCCATCAAACGCATTCACGACCGCTGGATCGGCGAGTACGCCCGCGCGGCCGTCTCCCTCCTCGACGACCTCACGCGCGACTGATCCCCGCCCGGCGGCCGGAAGCCGGCGGCGCGCAGCGATGGGGACACCGTCGCTCCCACCAGCCATGCGGATTTCGCATAACTCGATCGGAAGTCAGCAGGTCACACCCCATGCGCGCGACGCATGACGGTTCGGCGGAGTCATCGACCCGCGAGCGGTCTACTCGAAGACGTCCGGCGAGGAGGCGACGGTCTGCTCCCACAGCGGGCGGAACTGGAACCAGCCGGCGAGGTCGCTGCCGACCTGCGAATGGGTCAACCGCGCCGTCGCGGGATCGATCTCCTGCGGCTCCCCCGCCGCCATCGCGAGGAGCTGCGCCTGGCAGGAGCGCTCCATCGTCACGAACCACCAGGCGGCCGACGACACCGATCCGCCGACGGTGATGAGCCCGTGGTTCTTGAGGATCGCGGCCTTCGCGTCGCCGATCGCCGCCGCGACCCGCTTGCCCTCGACGGTCTCGTTCACCACGCCGGCGTAGTCGTCGTAGATGCCGTGGTCCTCGTAGAAGGCGCAGGCGTCCTGGGTGAGCGGCGCCAGCGGGATGCCCAGCGACGAGAAGGCCTTGCCGTGGACGGAGTGCGCGTGCGCGGCGGCCACGGCATCGGGCCGTGCGTCGTGCACCTGCGCGTGGATCACGAACGCGGCCCGGTTCACCGGCCGCCGCCCGTGCACGACGACGCCGTTGTGGTCCACGCAGATCAGGTCGGAGACGCGGATCTGGTTGAAGCTCATGCCGAACGGGTTCACCCAGAACAGGCCCGGATCCTCGGGGTCGCGGGCGGTGATGTGCCCGGCGACGCCCTCGGAGAAGCCCAGCCGCCCGAAGACGCGGAAGGCCACGGCGAGGTCGCGCTTGCGCTGCTCGCGCTCCTCCTCCACCGACAGTCCCATCGGCGGCAGCGGCAGCTCCGCGTTCTCGGGCATCGGCCCGACGGCCGCCTCGAGCAGCGGTAGATATTCGGCGGGCACCTGCATGGAGAACCTCCGTGATCAGTGGAAGAAGTGCCGCGTCCCGGTGAAGTACATCGTGACGCCGGCCTCGGCGGCCGCCTCGACGACCTCCTTGTCGCGGATGGAGCCGCCCGGCTGGACGATGGCCTTCACGCCCGCGTCGATGAGGATCTGCGGGCCGTCGGGGAACGGGAAGAAGGCGTCCGACGCGGCGACCGAGCCCAGCACGCGGTCGCCCGCGCGGGTCACGGCGAGCTGCGCCGAGTCGACGCGGTTGACCTGCCCCATGCCCACGCCCACGGATGCGCCGCGCGAGGCGAGCAGGATGGCGTTCGACTTCACGGCGCGGCAGGCGCGCCAGGCGAATTCGAGGTCGGCGAGGGTGGCCTCGTCGGCCGGATCGCCCGCGGCCAACGTCCACTCCTCCGGCGAATCCCCGGCCGCATCGATCGCGTCGGACTGCTGCACCAGCAGACCGCCGGTGATCTGCTTGATCTCGGTGCCCAGCACCGGCGGCTCGGCGAGCAGCACGCGGATGTTCTTCTTGCGCTGCAGCACCGCCACGGCACCGTCGGCGTACGAGGGCGCGATGATGACCTCGGTGAAGATCTCCGAGACCTGCTCGGCCATCTCCAGGCTGACCTCGCGGTTGGCGGCGATCACGCCGCCGTAGGCCGAGACCGGATCGCAGGCGTGCGCCTTGCGGTGCGCCTGAGCGACGTCCTTGCCGATCGCGATGCCGCACGGGTTGGCGTGCTTGATGATCGCGACGGCGGGCTCGTTGAAGTCGTACGCGGCGCGCCACGCGGCGTCGCCGTCCGTGTAGTTGTTGTAGCTCATCTCCTTGCCGTGCAGCTGCTCCGCCTGCGCCAGCCCGGACTTCGCGCCGCCCACGTAGAGGGCCGCGCCCTGGTGCGGGTTCTCGCCGTAGCGGAGCACGGCCTCGCGGGTCCACGTGCCGCCCATCCAGGACGGGAAGCTCTGCTCGGGCTCGGGCGCCACGACGTTGGTCATGTACGAGGCGACGGCCACGTCGTAATCGGCGGTATGCCGGAAGGCCTTCGCGGCGAACGCCTTGCGCCGCTCCAGCGAGAAGCCGAGCCGCGCGCTGTCGATCACGTCGCCGTAGTCGTCCGGCGAGACCACGACGGTCACCGACGGGTGGTTCTTCGCGGCGGCGCGCACCATCGACGGCCCGCCGATGTCGATCTGCTCGATGCACTCGTCCTCCGAGGCCCCGGAGGCAACGGTGTCGGTGAACGGGTACAGGTTCACCACGACCAGCTCGAACTTCTTCACATCCAGGTCGCGCAGCTGCTCGAGGTGCTCGGGCAGGCGGGTGTCGGCGAGGATGCCGGCGTGGATCTTCGGGTGCAGGGTCTTGACGCGACCGTCGAGGCACTCGGGGAAGCCGGTGACGTCCTCGACGCGGGTCACGGCGACACCGGCGTCGGCAATGGTGCGCGCGGTCGAGCCGGTCGAGACGATCTCGACGCCCGCCTGGGCCAGGCCGGTGGCCAGCTCCACCAGGCCCGACTTGTCGTACACGCTGATGAGCGCGCGCTTGATCGGGATGTTGCTGCTCATGTAATGGTGACCTTTCGTCCATCCACGCGATAGCCCTGGCGGGCGACTGCGGCGACGACCTCTGTCAGAAGCCGGCGCTCAACGACCTTGATCCGTTCGTGCAGGGTCTCCTCGGTGTCCCCCGGCTGCACCGCGACCGCCTCCTGCGCGAGGATCGGTCCGGTGTCGAGCCCCGCGTCCACGAGGTGCACGGTGGAGCCGGTGAGCTTGACTCCGTGCTCGAGGGCGGCGGGGACGGCGTGGGCGCCCGGGAACGCGGGCAGCAGCGCGGGGTGCGCGTTGATGACGCGGCCCCCGAACGCGGCGAGGAAGGCGGGGCCGAGGATCTTCATGAAGCCGGCCGCGACCACGAGGTGCGGCTCCAGCTCGGCGACGGCGGCGGTGAGGGCCTCATCCCACGCGGCGCGGTCGTCGTAGGCCCGGACGGGCACCTCGGCGGACTCGACGCCGGCGCGCGCGGCGATCTCGAGCGCGCGGCAGGACCGGTCCGCGACGACGCCGACCACGGCCCCGGGGTAGCCCGGTTCCGCCGCCGCGGCGAGGAGCGCCTCGAGCAGCGAGCCGGTGCCGGACGCCAGCACGACGATCCGTGCGGGCGCACACGGCGGCACCACCGTGGGGCTGGGCGTGGTCAGGATGTTCTCCATCGCAGAGGGACGATTCGGCAACAGCCTAACGCCGTGCCCGTCCGCTACTGCCCGAAGGTGTAGCTGTCGAGCTCCTCGATGTCTGCTATGTCGCGCTCGCGCTTCGTGGCGGCCGGCCCGACGGCCTGCCGGGAGACCGGCCGCACCTCCTCGGTGGGCTGGTCGGCGAGGGCGTCGAAGTCGCCCGTGTCGGCCGCCTCGTCCTCGGGTTCGGGCAGGTCGTCGGCGTGCTCGCCGCGCTCGGCGGGCTCGATCTCCACGGTCACCCCGTCGTCGATCACGTCCGCCTCGTCGGCGTAGGTGGTGTAGCCCGACGGTGCCTCCTCCTCGGCCCGGCGCGCGGCGCGCACCGCGCGGGACTCGCCCGCCTGCTGGAGGACCAGCGCGGCGAGCACACCGACCAGGCCGATCCAGCCGAGGGTGAAGCCGAAGACCTGGAGCAGGTCGGCGCCGGCGTAGCCGAAGCCCCCGAGCTCGCCGCCGGCGAGGAAGGCCGCGGCGGCGAAGCCCGTCGCGGCGAGCGCGGCGGTGGCGGCGACGGCGGTCACCGTCGGCCCGAGGTCGAGGGAGCGGGCGGCGCACCGTCGGCCCACCTGGACCGCCACGAAGGCCGGCACGGCGAGCAGGGGCAGGAGGTACCAGGGCGACGGGCCCTGGGGCAGCACCGCGAGGATCGGGATGCCGGGCGCGCGGCCCGGGACGGCGGAGAAGACGCTCATGGAGATGGGGCCGAGGTCGACGGTCGCGCCGAGCGGCAGCGCGGCGGCGCTGATCACCGCGTTGGGCAGGTACAGCAGCGAGAGCAGGACCAGCGAGACCATGCCGACGCCGTCGTTGCCGGAGCGGACCAGTTCGAAGACGGTCTCCCAGCGGATCACGAGGCGGACCACGACGATGGCCAGGCCCACGGCGCCGAAGGCGAGCAGCGCGCGGCCGGCGAGGCGCGCGCAGTCGTCGACCCAGGAGGGGATCCGCAGGAAGCGGGCCACGTCGCGCCAGTACGCGGGCGCGAGGCCGAGCAGGGCGGCGCCGAGGTGCACCGCGACGGTCGCGACGAACGCGGTGAGCGGCGGCGGTGTGCCGATGGTGAACCGCCCGGCGGCGTCGTTGACGACGGCCAGCGCGATGGCGGTGAAGAGGGCGGGTCCGGCGATGGCGCACAGCAGCACCGAGCGCAGGTCCGCGAGCGGGCGGCCCTCGCCGCCCGCGCGGCGCGCGGCCCGGGCGACGCCCACGACCAGCGCGGCAGTGGGGAGCAGGGGCAGCACGCCGAGGGTGATGTCGCTGATGGTGACCGGCACCTGGTGCACGGCCAGCCACAGTCCGGCGACGGTGGGGGCGATCGCCCCGAGCCCCGTCGACGTGGTGAGCAGGACCGCCACGCCCACCAGGAGGGTGGACGCGAGGGTCACGAGCGACGGCCCGAAGGCCATCACGAACAGCGGCCGGGTCTCACTCGGGCCCGGCCCCGCGGCGCGCGCTGAGTCGATCATCTTCACCACTGTGACATCGCAGTGGCCGATGGTGGCTCAGGCGCGCCGCAGGCGGGGGACTACTGCCCCTGGGGCTTGTTCTCGTCGTCCGACGCGTGCGAGCCGTACTGCGGGGTGGACGGGCTGCCGAAGGCCTGCGTGCTGGCCGACGAGGCCTGGCCGAAGGCCGAGGTCACCTCGTCACCCGACGCCGAGGCTCCGGGGTTCGACGGTGCGCTCGACGGGAAGCCCGTGGTGGCCGGGGCCGCGGGGGTCGACGGGGTCGAGGCCGGAGCCTGGTAGCCCGACGAGGCCGGCGCCTGGTAGCCGCCGTAGGAGGGCCACTGCGACTGACCCTGCGCCTGCGGGGCCTGCTGCTCCTGCTGAACCGGGGCCGCGGTCGGGACGACCGGGTTCGACGGCGCCTCGGTGGCGGCCGGAGCGGCGGTGGCGGTTGCGGACGCGTCCGCCGTGGCGGTCTCCGCGGCGGCAACGGCGGCCGGGTTCTTCACGATGCCCGCGTCGACGAGCACCAGCACGACAGCGGCGGCCGCGGTGAACAGCGAGAAGACCAGTGCGATCCAGTAGCCGTAGACCAGGTTCTCCCAGGTGAAGAGACCGAAGAGCAGCGAGATGAAGCCCGCGACGGCGAGCGCGGCGGCCGGGGTGCGGCCCGTGTTGCCCTTCGAGATCAGGCTGAGGCCGGCGGCGACGCCCGCGGCGAGTGCGAGGGTGAGCGCTGTGAGCGGCGGGCCGGTGAAGGCGTTGACTGCACCGTCGAAAGTGCGGCCGAGGATCTCGGTGCTCGAGTCGCTGAACGTCAAGAAGCCGAGGAGGAAGGTGATGACGCCCAGCGCGGCGGTGGCGATGGACAGCACGAGTGCCAGGTCGAGCGGCTTCGACGGTGCTGCCGGCGCCTGCGGGAAGCCGCCGTACTGCTGGCCGTAGCCCTGCTGCTGCGGGTAGCCCTGGCCGAAGCCCTGCTGGCCGTAGCCCTGCTGCGAGTAGTCCGGCTGCTGGCCGTAGCCCTGCTGCGCGGGCTGACCGTAGCCCTGCTGGGCGGGCTGGCCGTAGCCGCCGCCCTGCTGCGCGGGCTGCGCCGGCTGGCCGTAACCCTGCTGGCCGTAGCCCTGCTGCGAGTAATCCGGCTGCTGCCCGTAGCCCCCCTGGCCCGGCTGCTGCCCGTACCCTCCACCTGAGTAGGTCATGTTCTTCTCCCCGAAGGTTGACGCGGCCCCGTACGGAGCCAGTACGCCACCACCCTATACACCGAGTCCGACGCCAACGGGATTCAATTCATTGAGTGTGATGGTCCACGACAGCCAACAGGGCCCTGGCCGCGGGGCTCAGCAGCTTCGAGTGGACCAGCAGCTGGGAGCGGGTGGGGCCGTCGACGAGCGGCACGACGGCGAGCCCGGCACCGTCGGGCACCGTCTCCCGCGCGGCCATCCCGACGCACAGCCCCGCCGCGATCAGCTCCAGCATGGTCTCGGACCGGTCCACCTCGAAGGCGACGGTGCGCCGCACGCCGGCCCGCTCGAAGGCCTGGTCCGACTCGGCGCGCCCGGCGCCGCCCGCGGGATAGTCGGCGAACGGGCGGTCGGCCGTCGCGGGGAGGGTGAGCGGACCGTCGACCCGCTCGGCCTCGGGGACGACGAGCACGAGGTGGTCGACGGCGAGCCGCCTGGCGACGACGCCCGCGGTGGAGAAGCCGTCGGGGACGCCGAGCAGCGCCAGGTCGACGGTGCCGGTGCGCACGCCCTCGATGAGGACCTCGCTCGCGCCGCTGCGCAACCGGACGGTCGCGTCGGGGTACGCGGCGCGGTAGGCGCGCAGGACGTCGACCACGTCGAAGACGGTGAAGGTGGGGATCATCCCGACGGTGACGGTGCCGCGGACCCCGCCGAAGGTCGCGGCCACCTCGTCGGCCGCGCGTTCGGTGGCGGCGAGCGCCGCCCGGGCCTGCGGCAGGAAGGCCTCCCCCGCGGCCGTGAGCCGGACGGACCGGTTGGTGCGGTCGAACAGGCGCGCGCCGAGCTCCTTCTCCAGCGCCGCGACGCGGTGGCTGAGCGCGGATTGCACGACGTGGCAGCGCTCGGCGGCCCGCGTGAAGTTCAGCGTCTCGGACACCGCGATCACGTACCGCAGCTGCTGCAGCTCCATCGATCATCTCCCAGGAAGATCATTCCATCGAAATCATACGTTGGACTCATGATGACCGGGAGCAGAGACTGGAAGCCATGACCACCACCGCTCCCCGCACCGCGGCGTCGGCCCCCGGCCTCCTGCGCCTCATGGCCCTGGCGACGGGCCTGTCGGTGGCGGGCAACTACCTCGCGCACCCGATCCTCGGCCTGCTGCAGGAGCGGCTCGGCATGTCCGAGACCGCGGCGGGGATGCTGGTGACCGCGGCGCAGGCCGGCTACGCCGTCGGGCTGGTCCTGCTGGTGCCGATGGCCGACGCGGTCCGTCGCCGCCCGCTGGCGCTCGCGCTGCTCCTGATCACGGCGGCGGCGCTGGTCGCGGCCGGGGCGGCACCGTCGGGCGGGGTGCTGTTGGTCGCGGCGACGGTCGCGGCGATCACCTCGGTCGGGGCGCAGGTGATCGTGCCCTACGCGGCCGAGCTCGCGGGGCCGGAGCACCAGGCCCGCGCCGTCGGCATCGTGATGAGCGGGCTCGTGCTGGGCACCGTCGTGAGCCGCTTCCTCTCCGGCGTGCTGTCCGACCTCGCGGGCTGGCGCACCCCGTACCTCGTGCTCGCGGCGCTGCTCGTCGTCGTCACCGGCGCCCTGTCCCGGGCGCTCCCCCGCCACGATCCGGGCAGGCCGGGGCTGACCCCGTCGCGTTACCGGGCGCTCCTGGTCTCGATGGCCGGGCTGGTGCGCGAGCTGCCGGTGCTGCGGCTGCGGGCGGTGCTGATCGGCCTCGCGCTCGGCTCGTTCATGGTGCAGGGCGCCGCGGTGACCTTCCTGCTCGCCGGCCCGCGCTACGGCTGGACGCCCGCCGCGATCGGCGCGATCGGTCTGCTCGGCGCGGTCGGCGCGCTCTCCGGCCCGACGATCGGGAAGTTCGTCGACCGCGGCCACGGGGCGGTGCTCACCGCGGGCGGCCTGGGTCTGCAGGCGACGGCGTGGCTGCTCATGATCCCCGCGGGCGGCGCGATCGGCCTACCCGCCCTCATCGTGGGGCTGGCGCTCATGGGGATCGGCCAGCAGGCGGCGCTGAATTCGTCGCAGGCCGTGGTCTTCTCGCTCCGACCGGAGGCGCGCGGGCGGATCAACGCCGTGTTCATGGGCACGTTCTTCCTCGGCGGCACCCTCGGTTCCGCCGCGACCGCCGCGCTGTGGCCCCTCGCCGGGTGGACCGGCGCGTGCCTGCTGGGCGCGGGCCTCGCCGCCGCGGCGCTGGTTCTGTACCTGGTGTTCCGTCGGGTCGAGGTACCGGCGGCCTAGAAACGGGACGACCCCGCCTCCCTGGCGGGAGGCGGGGTCGTGGACCGAATGCGCTGCGGTTACAGCGACTGCAGGATCTCGCGGGCGAGAGCGGCGGTCTCGGAGGGGGTCTTGCCCACCTTGACGCCGGCGGCCTCGAGGGCCTCCTTCTTCGCGGCGGCCGTGCCCGAGGAGCCGGAGACGATGGCGCCGGCGTGGCCCATGGTCTTGCCCTCGGGAGCGGTGAAGCCGGCCACGTAGCCCACGACGGGCTTGGTGACGTTGGCCTGGATGTACGCCGCGGCGCGCTCCTCGGCGTCGCCGCCGATCTCGCCGATCATGACGATGAGCTTGGTGTTCGGGTCCTTCTCGAACGCCTCGATGGCGTCGATGTGGGTGGTGCCGATCACCGGGTCGCCGCCGATGCCGATGGCGGTGGAGAAGCCGAAATCGCGCAGCTCGTACATCATCTGGTAGGTCAGCGTGCCCGACTTCGACACGAGGCCGACGGGGCCGGTGCCGGTGATGTTGGCTGGGGTGATGCCGACGAGGGCCTCGCCCGGGGTGATGATGCCGGGGCAGTTCGGGCCGATGATGCGGGTCTTCTGGCCCTTCTCCACGTTGTAGGCCCAGGCGAACGCCGAGTCCTGCACGGGGATGCCCTCGGTGATGACCACCAGGAGCGGGATCTCGGCGTCGATGGCCTCGACGATGGCGTCCTTGGAGAACGCCGGCGGCACGAAGGCGATCGAGGTGTCGGCGCCGGTCTTCTCGATGGCCTCGGCCACGGAGCCGAAGACGGGCAGCTCGATGTCGTTGCCGTCCTTGTCGACGTGCTTGACGGTGGTGCCCGCCTTGCGCGCGTTCACGCCGCCCACGACGTTGGTGCCGGCCTTGAGCATCAGCGCGGTGTGCTTGGTGCCCTCGCCGCCGGTGATGCCCTGGACGATGACCTTGTTGTCCTTGGTCAGGAAGATAGCCATTTTTCTGTTGTCTCCCTTACTTGTTCGCCAGCTCGGCGGCCTTGTCGGCGCCTTCGTCCATGGTCTGCGCGAGCGTCACCAGCGGGTGGTTCGCGGCGGCCAGGATCGCCCGGCCCTCCTCCACCTTGTTGCCGTCGAGGCGCACGACGAGCGGCTTGGAGGCCGTGTCGCCCAGGGTGTTCAGGGCGCCGACGATGCCGTTGGCGACCGCGTCGCACGCGGTGATGCCGCCGAAGACGTTGACGAACACGCTCTTGACCTGCTCGTCGCCGAGGATGACGTCGAGGCCCGCGGCCATGACCTCGGCCGAGGCGCCGCCGCCGATGTCGAGGAAGTTGGCGGGCTTGACGCCGCCGTGGTTCTCACCGGCGTAGGCGACCACGTCGAGGGTCGACATGACCAGGCCCGCACCGTTGCCGATGACGCCGACCTGACCGTCGAGCTTGACGTAGTTGAGGTCGTTCTCCTTGGCCTTGAGCTCGAGCGGGTCGGTGGACCCGGCGTCGGCGAAGGCCTCGTGGTCGGGGTGGCGGAAGTCGGCGTTCTCGTCGAGCGAGACCTTGCCGTCCAGCGCGAGGATCTGGTCGTCCGGGGTGCGGACGAGCGGGTTGACCTCGACCAGGGTGGCGTCCTCGGCGACGAAGACCTCCCACAGCTTCTGGATGGTCACGGCCGCCGCGTCGAGCACCTCGGCGGGCAGCTTGCCGGCCTCGGCGATCGAGCGGGCGGTGGCCAGGTCGACGCCCTTGGTCGCGTCCAAGGCGATCTTCGCCAGCGCGTCCGGGTTCTCCTCGGCGGTGACCTCGATCTCCACGCCGCCCTCGACCGAGCACATGGCCAGGTAGGTGCGGTTGGCGCGGTCGAGCAGGAAGGAGATGTAGTACTCCTCGGCGATATCGCTCGCCTCGGCCACGAGCAGCTTCTTGACGACGTGACCCTTGATGTCCAGGCCCAGGATGGCCTCGGCGTTGGCCTGCGCCGCATCGGCGTCGGCGGAGTACTTCACGCCGCCGGCCTTGCCGCGGCCACCCACCTTGACCTGCGCCTTGACCATCACCGGCTTGCCGATTTCCTCGGCGATCGCGCGGGCGTCGGCGACATTGTCCGTCACGCGGCCGGCCGATGTGGGCACGCCGTGCTTGACGAACAGTTCCTTCGCTTGGTATTCGAAGAGATCCATCAGCTCACCATCTGTCTGGTTACTCGGTCCACCCGCATTCTTCACGGGTCCGGGGTCGACTCTATGCCTCCGCGAATCCGCTCGGGCGGCGACCCTTGTTCAATGACGTATCTCACTTGACCTGCGGTTATCAGCTTTCGCAACCTACCCGTCGGTAAGTTTTGGATCGGCCCTGGCAAAGGACCCACGAAGACCGCTTCAGGCGGTTGCAAGCGCCGGTTAAGCCCGGCCGTCGAAGCTCTCCTCAGTCCTACTGAAGGAGAACCACACCCATGAAGCGCACTTCCCGCCCCGCCCTCATCGCGGCCTCGGCAGCCGTCGCGCTGAGCGTCGTGCTCACCGGCTGCTCCGACAAGGGCGCGTCGACCACCGGCGCGACCGACACCGCCGCCGCGTCGGCGAGCGCCTCGGACACCGACGCCCCCGCACTCGTCAAGGCCGCCTCCGAGGCGGCCAAGAACGTCACCAGCCTGCACTTCCTCGTCAAGGTCGACGGCAAGGTGCCCAACATGCCGATTTCGAAGGTCGACGGGGATCTTCAGGTCAAGCCCGTCACGCAGGCGACCGGCACCGCGACCATCGACATCGGGGGTCGGTCCGAGGGCACGTTCGTCTACACGGACGGCACCATGTACGCCTCGCTCCTCGGCGCGAACTACGTCGACTACGGCGACGGCGCCTCGATCTACGACGTCTCGGCGCTGTTCGACCCGGCCAAGGGCATCCCCAACGTCCTCGCGACGATGACCGGCGCCAAGGCCGCCGGCACCGAGACCATCGACGGCCAGGAGACCGTCAAGGTCACCGGCACCGTGCCCGCCACCGAGATCGCCGCGATCTCCGGCTCACGCGTCGATCCAGAGAAGAGCGTCCCGGTCCCCACCACCGCGTGGATCCAGAAGTCCGGCGACAGGCAGCTCGTCCGCCTCGAGGTCAAGCCCTCCACCGAGGGCACCATCACGCTCACGTTCTCGAAGTGGGGCCAGAAGGTCACGGTGACCAAGCCCGCCGTCGAGGCCGCCCCGTCGGGCCCCAAGCCCACCGACAGCCAGGACTCCCCGCGCTAGCGGGCCGTCCACTCCCCCGCCGTTCTATCTCACTGAAGAGGATCCATCATGAAGACCACCACCAAGAAGGCCCTGATCGCCGCAGTCGCCACCGCCAGCGTCGCCGGCGGCGTCCAGGTCGCGGCGGCCCCGGCCGCCAACGCCGCCGTCAACTTCGGCGCCATCGCCGTCGCCAGCAACGGGGCGATGGGCCGGTCCTGGGATTACGCGTCCCGCGGCGCCGCGGAGCGCGCCGCGCTCAACTCCTGCGGCTGGGGCAGCTGCAAGGTCCTCGCGTCGTTCGCCGACGGCTGCGGCGCGGTCGCCGAGAACCGCACGATGTTTCGGGGCTACGCCGCCCGCTCGCTCCGCGTCGCCCAGAACGGCGCGCTGAGCCTCCCGGGCTCGCGTATCAAGGCGTGGCAGTGCACCTCCGGTCATCTCTGACCGGTCCGGTAGCGCACGGGCGGCACCGTTTCCGACGGTGCCGCCCCTCGTGCTCTCGGTACTTCGCAACACACCGGACGACGTTCGGCACGACTCAACGAATTCGGGTCCGTGTCCGAAGCGCCGCGCGTACATGACCTAGAGGGTCCTCGCGAGCGACACCGACTTCGCGGTCAACCGCGCCGGGACGTTCGACTGGTCGGCCTGGTCCAGGCATCGCGTGATCGAAACGATCGCGTTGCGCACACGGGAATCACTGGACGTGCAGTAGAAGCCCACGTCTTCGTACGTCATTGTGCTCCAGAGTTGCCATTCCGAAGGCGTCCCCGTAACTGCTGACGTGATCCTCATGACGCTTCCCGAGGGCGAGGTGAGCTGAATCTGAGACTTAGTGCAGGTCGTGAACTCTCGCACCATCCTGGCGAACACCTCCTCTGCATCGCGTACCGCCCGGAAGACGACTGCACCGGTCGTTATCGACAGGCCGAAGGTGAGACGTCCGTTCGGCGTGGGATGCCTATAGCGGACGGTTGCTCGCGAAGCCTCGTTCGCGGATGGAGATCCACTGGCGACCCAGGTGCACTCCGCGGGACTCACCGTTCCCCCTTGAGCCTCAAGCGCGTCCGTCCGATCGACGTTCCAGAACCCTGCGTCGTTCGACGTCAGATCCTTCACGTCCTGCTCGGACGGGACCAGTTGTGCTGCCGAGACGGCGATCGTGGGCTCCGCGGACGGTGTAGCAGAACGTGGCGACGATGATAGCGGGACCGCCTCCCCTGCAATTGATTCACCGGGCGTCGAGCGCCATGCAAGCGTCGCCGCGACAAGCGCGACAACCAGGGCGACGGCGCCCGCCACAAGAGGCGCCCCGCGGCGCAGCCGTGACCTCGCCGGTGCCGGGTCCGCACTGGGCAGAGTGGAAATCCCTCCGAATTGCGGCACGGTCGGCGAGGCGTCTGCAGTGACCGAGGCAGCGCGGCGGAGGTCGGCGGCGAAGGCCTCGCAGCTCGGATAGCGGTCGGCGGCCCGCTTGGCGAGCGCCCGAGCGAAAACCTGGTTCAACGTTGCGGCGCTGCTGTTCAGGCTCGGGACTGGACGGGTCAGATGTCCGGAGACTACATCCGCCGCGGCACCTGCGAAGGGCACCCGGCCGGCAATCATCTGGTACACCGTGCACGCAAGCGAGTACTCGTCAGCGCGGCTGTCCAGCGCCTCTCCGCTGATCGCCTCGGGCGACATGTACTTGAGTGTTCCGACCGTGGCTCCGGCGGCGGACAGCGAGGTCGCGTCTCCCGCCGCCTTGGCGATGCCGAAGTCGGCAAGCTTGACCTCGGCGATGCGGCCCGACGGATCAAAGGCGATGAGGATGTTCGCAGGCTTGACGTCGCGGTGCGTCAAGCCCTTCGTCCGCCACGCGTAGTCGAGAGCCGAGGCGACCGCTTGCGTCACGTCCAACGCCAATTCCATCGGCATCGGCCCGGACGACTGGAGCAACTGTGCGACGTCGCGGCCGTCTACGTACTCCATAGTCAGCCATAGGCGACCATCGACCTCACCCCGATCGTGGATCTGAATGATGTGCGGGTGCTTCAGCCCGGCGAGGATCTCCGACTCCCGGATGAAGCGGGCCTTGAAATCGTCGATGCGGCTCACATCGGCATCCAGGAGCTTGAGAGCATCCCGCCGAGGAAGCCGAGGATGCTCGACGAGGTACACCTCGCCCATGCCACCCCGACCGATCTCTCGAATGACACGGTAACCGGCGATTCGCCTCGATTCATCCCCCATATCCATTTCCTATCACGCCCATGAGCGGCGGACTGCCGACCAGATCCCGCACCATGCACTGTTGCGATTCGAACACGATCCGCCGCTCGCCGAGCCTCCGGCCCGGCCGCCCGACATACTCGGTGTCGTCGGGGGTTCGGGGGCGGAGCATGGAAGCACATAGCGGAACGGCGACGGCCGTCGTCGCGCTGGTCGTCGGGCTGCTCTCCGCCTGTTCGACGGTGGTCGCGGGCACGCCGGTCGCCGAGACCACGGTCTCCAAGGTGGACCCCGGCAATTTCCCGACCACGCCCCGCACCGTCACCGCGCAGTCCGCGGCCGACGCGTGGCAACAGGAGGGGCTGGTCATGGCCGATGCGGTGGTGGCGCCGTCGGACATCCGCGCGGACCTGACGGCGTCCGTATCGGACGAACCCGAGGCCGGTGCCGGGCCGCTGCTCCGCGTGGGGCAACTCATCGAGCGCGACAGCGCCCGCGGCATCCGGACAGGCGGAATTCCTCCCCGGGTAGCTGCGAACCTGGAACTCAACACCAGGTTCGACGCCGGGTTCGCGACCGCCGCCGGCGACTCCTCCACCTCTCCGAAGACACAACTCGCTGTCGCGCTGCTCCGCTTCACCACCGACGACAGTGCCGAGAAGGCCATGACGACGCTCCGGGCGGGAACTCCGCCGCCCGGAGCGCTCGCGCGGATCCCCGGCGCGGTCGTGGTGTCGAGCACGACGGCGGGCGGGCTGACCAAGACGGCGGTCGCGGCGCCGGTGAACAACCTCATCTCGCTGGTCTGGGCCACCACCCGGGGCGCGGGGAGCGAGGACCTCGCGATCAAGGGCCTGGCTGCCCAGGTCGAACGGTCCCGCACGTACGTCCCGACGGTGCGGCTCTCGGGGCTCACGGTGCCGGCCGTCCCGATGGACAAGGACGGAATCATGTCGCGCACGCTCGCCTCGCAGAACGATTCCCGGACCCGGACCGCGTTCGGCTTCTCCAGCGGATTCGAGTTCGGCGACGGCTACTACTCGCCGCGCACGCGACACCTGATGAATCGACGCCCCGACTGGCTCGCGTCCGCGACCCGGAACGGCGTCGACCTCGTCGGCAGCACCGCACGGACCACGGTGGTCCGGACACGGAACCCCCAGTCCGCGAAGACCTTCCTCTCGGAGACCCGCGCCGACCCGACCGCCACCGCGTACGACGTGCCGGGATTCTCCCGAACACAGGCGGGCTGCGATTCCATCGCGCACCCCACGGAGCCGTACTCGTGTTACGTCACCGTCGGGCGGTGGGCGATCCAGGCCACCTCGGTCTCTCTCGACCTCGCGCGCCAGGCGATCTCCGCCGCGTACCTGATCAACAAGGCTGCCGGCGAGAACTGATCACAAGGCCACTCGGCTAAGAAGCACATTCCTCGTCCCCGAAAATATGTTTCTGCGCAAGATCTCGCCTTGTGACATCCATTCGAACTCGTCAAACTCTTCCATACTTGGAATCAGCAATTCTGTATCACGCAGACGCATTCGCCAAAAATACGTGACACCTACACCTATGTCTCTTGAATACTCCCCCAAGGGAACAAGTCGATCCCCCCGAACTTCTAGCCCCACTTCTTCTTGCACCTCCCGAATGACAGTCTCCAACGGATCGGAGTCAGAAGATTTCGCTCGACCGCCGATAGGCATCCAGTATCCGGGGTTTCGAGCGGTACGGGCCATTGCGATCCGATCATTCGCGTCTAGAATGAAAACAAATGACGCCCACTGGTCTTCTTTCGGAATCCTGGCGAGGTACATTTCATCCGCTCGAGCAACTAGCTCCGAGAGGTTTTCGACAGCCGCACGACGAAATGCAGCCACTTGTGTTTCACCAGTTCGGGACCGCGGCGCCAGAACGAAAGATTCGCCAGACGAAGCAGTAGAGGTTATACATAACGTAACTGCAAACGAATCGGTCCCCGTCGAATGAAATGTATCGCGAGCGATCGAATAGACTCCAGTCTCGCTCGTTCGCCTCGCCATATCCTTCAAATTGAGACCAAACGTCCGCCCGTCCGCTCGGAGCAGACTCTCCCCTTCATTGACGGTGCTTTCGACCTGAAACCGCTCCCAGCCGCCGTCCTCGTCTTCGACTACCAGGTATCGCTTCTCTACCACAGAGCCAATCAAGACAAGCGATGCGAGATGCCACCCATGAGAGTGCACCGAAAAATTATCGACAGGACCTCTAACCTGAGGCGTCCAGAAATGCACCCTAGCTTGCCATCCATCCAAGACAGACTCAGCTCGAACAACGGTGAAGCCATAGGGATGCACAAACCCAGACACCTCAGCGGTTTCGATCATGAAGCGGGCATCAGGCCACGTCTGATGAGCTATCCATCGCTCGGCATCGCCAATTGCACCTGTCGACTCAGTCATAATGATGAGACTCTTTCGATCGCTCACAAATCTTTCGCACGAGACCGTTATCGGACTGGAAATCAATTCCAAGATTGTCTTTGAAGAACTGTTCCAAATTGAGCACCGCGCTCCGAGTGATCTGCGCTGATGGATCGCCTAGATCCAAGTTTGCAGTCGGCATCAAAGGAATTGATTTCGCCAGAGCCTGCGCAGCCGAAAAGTCGTCAACGAATCGCTGGTAGAGCTCATGACCCCGGGAAACTTGAAGTGCGGCATCACCTCTCTGTTGTCCACACAGAAAAGCCCTCTCGCTCGATATATCCAAGCTTTGCACCCATCCGGCACTAACAAGGCGCAGATCTATCCGACATCTTGCGTTGTAGCGAGTCGTCTGCAGAATTCGAATGACACTAATGCACACATTCGCTCGAATCTTCTCTGGATCCCAGTTGTTCCTGTCACGCGGTGGCCGCATCGCCTGATAGGTGCCCAATCCATCAATCGTCGGATCCATCAGAAGTACGTCCACATTTAGAGGCTCTGAGCGACTCGCGAGGATTGGTAGGGTCTCTTGCACGAAATACGTGCCAGTACGTGCTCTTATCTTCCAGGTCGACGAGCTCTTCGCATCACCATTCAGGGTGGCCTTCAATTTTCCACCCGACAACAAAATTGGCTTCACTGCATCTTTCGATGCGGGAAAGAGTATCCTGAGGACACCCCCTACCGCAACAGCGACAATAATCGCTGCAATGACGTTATCCGTCAACGCCCCCCAAATGGCCGCGGTGGCTGATTGCCCGTCTCGCGGAGGGTAAAGGAAGTATCGCAGAAGATAGAGAACCAATCCTATCAAGAAGACAAGTGGAAGCGTTACCTTCCTGGCCAATCTTTGTTCATCCCCCATTTGCTGTCCTGCCCTCTCAAGACTAAGCCGCACGGTCGCGCACACGGTCCATCGCAGCATACAGGCACTGTTTTCGCCCGCAGACCGAGGTATTTGCAACGTACTTATCCACCGTCGACGACGAGCCGTTCAAACGCCTACCAAATATGGGCGCGACCCTTCGCCGCGTACCAGCCGAGCAGGTCCGGGTCGTCGACGGACTTCGGGTCGACGTTGACGTCGCGGCCGGCGAGCATGCCGGTCACGGGGATCTCGAGCTTCTTCCCCGTCTTGGTGTGCGGGATGCCGGGAGCGAGGAGAACCTCATCGGGCACGTGCCGCGGCGAGAGCCGGGTGCGGACGTCCATACGGATGCGCTGCACCAGCTCGTCCGTCAGCTCCTTCCCCGGCACGAGAGTCAGGAACATGGGCATCCAGTACTTCGCGTCCGGCCCGTCGACGCCGACGACCATGGCCTCCGCGACCTCCGGGACGGCCTCGACCACCTCGTAGATGTCGGCAGAGCCCATCCGGATGCCGTTGCGGTTCAAGGTCGCATCGCTGCGGCCGTGGATGGTGATCGACCCGCGATCGGTCAGTTCCACCCAGTCGCCGTGCCGCCACAGGTTCGGCGCGATGCCGTCGGTCCACTCGTGCTCGAAGTACGCGGCGCGATACTTGGCGTCGCCCGGGTCGTTCCAGAAGTTGGTCGGCATCGACGGCATCGGCATGGTGATCACCATCTCGCCGACCTCGTCGATCAGCGGCGTCCGGTCCGGCGCCCACGCCTCCAGGGCGCAGCCCAGGTAGCGGACGGTCAGCTCGCCGGGGACGTGGGGCACCGAGGCGGTGCCGCCGCAGAAGGCGCTGCACACGTCCGTACCGCCCGACACGGAGCTCACCGGCAGCCCGGCGGCGACGTGCTCGTCGACCCAGGTGAACAGGTCCGGCGCCAGCGGCGAGCCGGTGCTGCCGATCGTCTTGAGCACCAGCGCGTGCTCGGCGCCGGGGTTCAAGCCCGCCTTGCGGGAGGCCTGGAGCTGGCCGGGGCTGGTGCCGAAGAAGGTGACCTTCTCGTCCTCGCAGACCTGCCACAACCGGTCGGCCGTCGGGGCCAGGGGGTGCCCGGAGAAGGTGACGATCGTCGCGCCCATCAGCAGCCCGGCGATCTGGTAGTTCCACATCATCCACGACAGCGCGGTGTGCCAGAAGAAGACGTCGCCCGGCCCGATCTCGTTGTGCAGCCCCAGCACCTTCACGTGCTCGACGAGGATGCCGCCGTGGCCCTGGACGATGCCCTTCGGCTTGCCCGTCGTGCCCGACGAGAACAGCACCCACAGCGGGTGGTCGAACGGCACCTGCACCGGGTTCAACGGCGGTGTGGAAGCCGTCGGCTCCGGCAGCTCGGTGATCACGTGCGACGTCGGGACACCGAGCAGCCCCGCCAGTTCCGCGGTGTCGGAACGCTTGTCGACGTACTTCTCACCGAAGGTGTAACCGTCCCGGGCGAAGAGCACCTTCGGCGCGAGCTGCGCCATCCGGCCGGCCGCGCCCTCCGGCGCGTAGTCCTGTCCGCAGCCCGACCAGACGGCGCCGATCGACGCCGTCGCCAGGAAGGCCAACACCGCGAACGGCTCGTCCGGCAGGTACGCCGCGACCGTATCGCCCACGCTCACGCCCAACGAACGCAGCAGCTCCGCGAGCGCGGACACGCGCGCGGGCAGCTCCGACCACGGGATCTCCACCCGCGCACCGTCGTCCGACAGGCCCACGATCGCGGCACCCGGGAGCGACGCGAACCGCAGCACCCGATCGACGTAGTTCAGCTCCACCTCCGGGAACCAGCGGGCGCCGGGCATCTCCCGCGCCGCCAGCACCGGTCCGGTCCGCTCACCGAGCTCGAAGAAGTCCCATACCGCACCCCAGAACGCCTCGGGCTCGGACACGGACCACTGGTACACGGCCTCATATCTCCCCTCCGGGGAGGTGTCGTAGTCCCCCGCGGGGACGCCGGCGGACTCTGCGAAGCGATCGATCGAATACACGCCGTCAGCCTTCCAGACCGAGCAGCGTCACGGACTCTTCTCGCATCTGCACCTTGCGGATCTTTCCCGATACCGTCATAGGGAAAGCCGATACCACGTGCACGTAGCGGGGGATCTTGTGGCGCGCGATCTTCCCATCGGCGAAGGCCTTGAGGTCGTCGATCGTGAAGGAGTCCACGCCCTCCCGGAGCTGGATCCAGGCCATCAGCTCCTCGCCGTACTTCTCGTCGGGCACGCCGATCACCTGCGCGTCGAGGATGTCCGGGTGGGTGTAGAGGAACTCCTCGATCTCGCGCGGGTAGATGTTCTCGCCGCCGCGGATCACCATGTCCTTGATCCGGCCGGTGACCCGCACGTAGCCGTTCTCGTCCATGGTCGCGAGGTCGCCGGTGTGCATCCAGCCCTCGGCGTCGATCGCCTCGGCGGTCTTCTCCGCGTTGTTCCAGTAGCCCTTCATCACCGAATAGCCACGGGTGCACAGCTCCCCGACCTCGCCGCGGGGCATCACGGTGCCGTCGATCGGGTCGATCACCTGGATCTCCAGGTGCGGCCCCACCCGCCCGACGGTGCCGACGCGCAGCTCGAGCGCGTCGTCCACGCGGGTCTGCGTGGAGACGGGCGAGGTCTCGGTCATGCCGTAGCAGATCGACACCTCGGACATGCCCATCCGGTCGACCACCTTGCGCATGACCTCCTCCGGGCACGGCGAGCCGGCCATGATTCCCGTGCGCAGGCTGGAGAGGTCGTAGGAGTCGAAGTTCCCGAGCGCGAGCTCGGCGATGAACATGGTGGGCACGCCGTAGAGGCTCGTGCACTTCTCGGCGGCGACGGCGGCCAGCGCGTCCTCCGGCACGAAGGCGGGCCCGGGGATCACCATGGCGGCACCGTGGGTGATGGCTGCGAGGTTGCCCATCACCATGCCGAAGCAGTGGTAGAAGGGCACGGGGATGCAGATCGAGTCCTGCTCGGTGTAGTTCAGCAGCTCACCCACGAGGAAGCCGTTGTTGAGGATGTTGCCGTGGGTAAGCGTGGCGCCCTTGGGGAATCCCGTCGTGCCCGAGGTGTACTGGATGTTGATCGGGTCGTCGGCACGCAGCTCGTCGCCGAGATCGGCGAGCGCGTCGAGCTCGTCCTCGGTGGGCGCGGCGAGGTAGGCGTCCCACGCCGGGGTGCCGAACTCCACCACGTCGCGGAGCTCGGGGGCCTCCGGCCGGGCGGTGGCGAGCATCGCCGCGTACTCGGAGGTCTTGAAGCGGGTCATCGTGAACACGGCGACGATGCCGGACTGGTTCAGCGCGTACTCCAGCTCGCGCTGCCGGTAGGCGGGATTGAGGTTGACCAGGATGACGCCGGCCAGCGCCGTACCGAACTGCACGACGACCCACTCCGGGGTGTTGGGCGCCCACACGCCCACGCGGTCGCCGCGGCGGATCCCGTTCCGCAGCAAGCCCGCCGCGAACGCGCGGGAGTCGGCGAGCAGCTCGTCGTAGGTCCACCGGCGGCCCGAGGGCACGTCGACGAGGGCGGTGCGCTCGCCGAACCGGTCGGTCGTCATCTCGAGCTGGGCGCCGATCGTGGCGGTGAGCAGCGCGGGCTCGGCCTCGCCGCGATCGTAGGACGGGGTGGTCATCTCTTCACTCCTACTGATTTCTTCAGTCGGCCCGGGCGACGATCGCGCGGGCCTGGGCGAGCAGCGGCGCGTCGATCATCCGACCCCGCACCTGGTAGACGCCGTTGTTGCCGGCCTCGGCCTCGAGCACCTCGCGAGCCCAGGCGATCTCGTCGTCCGTGGGCCGGTAGGCCGCGCGGATCACGGCCGCCTGCGAGGGGTGGATGCAGACGGTGGCGGCGAAGCCGAGCGCCACGGCGTCCTCGGCCTCGGCGGCGAGCCCCTCGGTGTCGGCGATGTCGATGTGCACCGCGTCGAGCGCGAACTTGCCGTGGGCCGCGGCCGCGAGGCGGGTCGCCGAGCGGACGTGCCGCGGGACGTCGCGGTAGGTCGCGTCGGCGAAGCGGCTGGACCGCCCGCCCATCGCGGCCACCAGGTCCTCCGCGCCCCACATGAGGCCGATGCACCGCGGATGGGCGGCGATCTCGTTCACGTTCACCGCCCCGAGAGGCGTTTCGATGAGCGCGATCACCTGCAGACCGTCGACCTGCGCCAGCTTGTCCAGCTGGTGCGCCGACTCGGTCTTCGCGAGCATGACCACACGATAGGCCGTGCGGCGCAGCGCCTCGATGTCTTCGGCGAAGTCGTAGGTGCCGAAGGCGTTCACCCGCACGATCGTCGTCGCCGGGTCGAGATCGTTGTCGATCAGGGCCGCGCGGGCCGCGGGCCGCGCGTCGGCGGTCACCGCGTCCTCGAGGTCGAGGATCACGGCGTCGGCGCGCTCGGCCGCCTTGGCGTACCGCTCGGGCCGATCGGCGGGGCAGAACAGGATCGCGGGGCCCGGCGGCTGCCAGGCCGGGGCGTCGCGCCCGTCGTGGTGGAACATCTACGCCCCCTCCCCCGACGGTGCCCGGCGCACCAGCGTGGACCGCTCGGCCACCGCGACCACGGCGCCGTCCTGGTTCCGCGCGACGTGCCGCAGGTTGACGATGCCCTCGCCGGGCCGCGACTTCGACTCCCGCTTGCCCGTGCACAGCGTCTCCGCGTACAGGGTGTCGCCGGCGAACACCGGCGCGGGGAAGGCGATCTCGGAGAAGCCGAGGTTCGCGACGAGCGTGCCCTGGGTGAGCTGCGCGACGGACAGGCCCACCAGGGTGGAGAGCGTGTACATCGAGTTCACCAGGCGCTGGCCGCCGAAGCCGGGCTGCTGCGCCGACCAGTGCGCGTCCAGGTGCAGCGCCTGGGTGTTCATGGTCAGCTTGGTGAACAGCATGTTGTCGGCCTCGGTGACGGTGACGCCGGGCCGGTGCTCGTAGAGCACGCCCTCGGAGAACTCGTCGAACCACAGGCCGCGCTGGGTGAGCCGGCGCACGGGCTCCTGCTCGCTCACGAGTTCAGCCCCAGCGAACGCGCGATCAGCATGAGCTGGACCTCGGTGGTGCCCTCGCCGATCTCGAGGATCTTCGAGTCGCGGTAGTGCCGGGCGACGGGGTACTCGTTCATGAAGCCGTAGCCGCCGTGGATCTGGGTGGCCATGCGCGCGTTGTCCATCGCCGCCTCGGAGGAGATCATCTTGGCGATGGCGGCCTCCTTCTTGAAGGGCTTGCCGGCCAGCATGAGCCGCGCGGCCTCGTAGTAGGCGACGCGCGAGGTGTGCGCCCGCGCCTCCATCCGCGCGATGGCGAAGGCGATCGACTGGAACTCGCCGATCGGCTTGCCGAAGGCGTTGCGCTCCTTGGCGTACTTCACCGACTCGTCGACGCAGCCCTGCGCGGCGCCGGTGGCGACGGCGGCGATGGCGATGCGGCCCTCGTCGAGGATGGAGAGGAAGTTCGCGTAGCCGCGCCCCTCCTCGCCCAGCAGGTTCTCCGCGGGCACGCGCACGTCGGAGAAGCTCAGCGGGTGCGTGTCGGAGGCGTTCCAGCCCACCTTGTTGTACGCGGGCTCCACGGTGAAGCCCGGCGTGCCGCTGGGCACGATGATCGTGGAGATCTGCTTGCGGCCGTCGGGCTTGGTGCCGGTCACCGCGGTCACCGTCACCAGGCTGGTGATGTCGGTGCCGGAGTTGGTGATGAACTGCTTGGAGCCGTTGATGACCCACTGATCGCCGTCGCGCTTGGCGGTGGTCTGGGTGCCGGAGGCGTCCGAGCCGCAGCCGGGCTCGGTGAGCCCGAAGCCGGCGAGGTTCTCGCCCGCGGCCAGGGAGGGCAGGTACTTCTGCTTCTGCTCCTCGGTGCCGAATTTGTAGATCGGCATGGCGCCGAGGCCGACGCCGGCCTCCACCGTCATGGCGACCGACTGGTCGACGCGGCCTAGCTCCTCCAGCGCGAGGGCGAGCGCGAAGTAGTCGCCGCCCATGCCGCCGTACTCCTCGGGGAACGGCAGGCCGAACAGGCCCATCCGACCCATCTGCTTCACGACCTCGTACGGGAAGGAGTGCTCCTCGTCGTGCTTGGCCGAGACGGGCGCGACCACCTGGTTCGCGAAGTCGCGCACCGTGTCCCGCAGGTCGGCGTAGTCCTGGGTCAGTTCCATGTCAGTTCTCTTCCGTTTCGGTAGCCGTGACGCTCGCGAGCACCTGGGCCGCGGTCACCTTGTCTCCTGCGCGCACCGCGATCGAGACCACGCCGTCGTGCGGCGCGATCAGCGGCTGCTCCATCTTCATCGCCTCGATGATCACCAGGGTCTCGCCCTTGGTCACCGTCTGGCCGTCCTCGACCGGGACCGCGACCACGGCGCCCGGCATGGGGCTCACGACGTCGCCGCCGTGGGCGCCGTCGCGGTCCTTCGACGTGGACTTCGCGAGCGGCAGCTCGTACGTGCCGTCCTCGCCACTGACCCAATAGGTTCCGCGGTCGAGCGCGACGGTGACCGGCGTCGAGAAGCCGTCCACCACGAGCCGCTCGCCGATGATCCGGGCCGTGCCCGAGCTGTCGAGCGTGGATCCCTCCGCGGTGCCGCGCACCGTGACCGCGTCGCCGAGCACCGAGACGTGGACCTCCCCGGTCTCCTCCGTGCCGGCGAACCGGACGACGGTGGGCCGCGGGCCCCCGATGCGCCACCCGGTCTCGGTGCCCCACGGCCCCTCCCCGCGGGAGGCGGCGACCGCCGAGACCGCGGCGGCGGCGTACGCGCGGACCGTGGGCTCGGGGCGGGTGTACGTGGGCGCCAGGCGGTCCAGCAGTTCGGTGTCGAGCGCGCCGGAGACCACGTCGGCGTCGGCCAGGACGAACCGGCAGAAGTCGACGTTGGTGCGCAGGCCGGTGAGCTGCGTGCCGGCGAGGGCCTCGTCGAGCCGGCGCAGGGCCTGCTCGCGGTCGTCGGCGTGCACGATCACCTTGGCGAGCATGGGGTCGTAGTCGCTGCCGACGACGCTGCCGGCCTCGATGCCGGTGTCCACCCGGACGGGGCCGCGGCGGTCGCTGCGCGGGTACCGCAGGGCCGTGACGGTGCCGCCGGTGGGCAGGAAGCCGGCCGCCGGGTCCTCCGCGTAGACGCGCGCCTCCACGGCGTGGCCGGTGAGCACGATGTCGTCCTGCGTGAGCGACAGCTCCTCGCCATTGGCGACGCGGATCTGCTGCTCCACCAGGTCGACTCCGGTCACCAGTTCGGTGACGGGGTGCTCGACCTGCAGGCGGGTGTTCATCTCCATGAAGAAGAAGGCGTCGGGCCGCTTGGCCGAGACGATGAACTCGACGGTGCCCACGCCCGTGTACCCGACGGAGCGGGCGGCGTCGCACGCGGCGCGGCCGATCTCGGCGCGCGTGGCCTCGTCGAGCAGGGCCGACGGGGCCTCCTCGATCACCTTCTGATGGCGGCGCTGCAGCGAGCACTCGCGCTCGCCGAGGTGGATCACGTTGCCGTGCTTGTCCGCCAGCACCTGCACCTCGATGTGGCGCGGGGTGTCCACGAAGTGCTCCATGAACAGTGTGTCGTCGCCGAAGGCGGCGGCCGCCTCGCGCCGGGCCGCGGCGACCGCGGCGGGCAGGTCCGCCGGGGTCTCGACCCGGTGCATGCCCTTGCCGCCGCCGCCCGCGCTGGGCTTGATGAGGACGGGGAAGCCGATGCCCTCGGCCGCGTCGATGAGGTCGGCGTCCGTGAGGCCCGGACGGCTGATGCCGGGGACCACGGGAACGTCGCGCTCGACCACCGCGGCGCGGGCGGTGATCTTGTCGCCCATCGTCTCGATGGATTCGACGGGCGGGCCGAGGAATTCGATGCCCGCCTCCGACAGCGCCCGGGCGAAGGCGGCGTTCTCGGAGAGGAAGCCGTAGCCGGGGTGCACCGCGTCGGCGCCGGTGGCACGGGCCGCCTCGACGACCTTGTCGATGCGCAGGTAGCTCTCGGTGGCGGCCGCCGGGCCGAGGCGCACGGCCTCGTCGGCGAGCTTCACGTGCCGGGCGTCGGCGTCCGCGTCGGAGTACACCGCGACGCTGGCGATGCCGAGCGTGCGCAGCGTATCGATGACGCGGCAGGCGATCTCGCCGCGGTTCGCGATCAGGACCTTCTCGATCTTGCTCATGTTCGTCCCTCTCACATCCGGAAGACGCCGTAGGAGACCTCGGCCAGCGGCGCCCGGGACGCCGCCTCCAGCGCCAGGCCGAGGACGGTGCGGGTGTCGGCGGGGTCGATCACGCCGTCGTCCCACAGCCGGGCCGTGGAGTAGTAGGCCTGCGACTGCCGCTCGAACTGATCGCGCACGCCCTGCTTGAACTCCTCCATGCCCTCCTGCTCGCGGCGGACGGAGCCGAGGGTGTCGGCGGCCTGCGGGCCGCCCATCACGGAAATCCTTGCGTTGGGCCACATCCACAGGAAGCGCGGCGAGTAGGCGCGGCCGCACATGGAGTAGTTGCCGGCGCCGAAGGAGCCGCCCACGATCACCGTGAACTTGGGGACACGGGCGCAGGCGACGGCGGTGACCATCTTGGCGCCGTGCTTGGCGATGCCGCCCTCCTCGTACTGGCGCCCGACCATGAAGCCGGTGATGTTCTGGAGGAAGACCAGCGGGATCCGTCGCTTGTCGCAGAGCTCGATGAAGTGCGCGCCCTTCTGGGCGGCCTCGGCGAAGATCACGCCGTTGTTGCCGATGATGCCCACCGGGTGGCCGTGGATCCGCGCGAAGGCGGTCACCATCGTGGTGCCGAAGAGCTCCTTGAACTCGTCGAACTCGCCGTCGTCGACGATGATCTCGATGAGCTTGCGCACGTCGTAGCCGATCTTCGGATCGGTCGGCACCACGTCGTACAGGTCGGTCTGCGGGCGACGGGCGGGCAGCGCGGGCCGGACCTCCCACTGCCGCTCGCCGACGGGACCGAGGCGCCCGACGATCTGCCGGACCTTCTCCAGCGCCTCGTCGTCGGAGTCGACGAGGTGGTCGGTGACGCCGGACTTGGTGGAGTGCATGAGGCCGCCGCCCAGGTCCTCGGCGGAGACGTCCTCGCCCGTGGCGGCCTTCACCAGCGGCGGGCCCGCGAGGAAGATGGTGCCCTGGTCGCGGACGATGATCGTCTCGTCGCTCATGGCCGGCACGTAGGCGCCGCCGGCGGTGGAGCTGCCGAGCACCGCGGCGATCTGCGGGATGCCCGCAGCGCTCATGGTGGCCTGGTTGTAGAAGATCCGGCCGAAGTGCTCGCGGTCGGGGAAGACCTCCTCCTGGTTGAGCAGCATGGCACCGCCCGAGTCCACGAGGTACACGCAGGGCAGCCGGTTCTGCATCGCGATCTCCTGCGCGCGCAGGTGCTTCTTCACGGTGACCGGGTAGTAGGTGCCGCCGGAGACCGTCGCGTCGTTGGCGACGATCATCACCTGCCGTCCGGAGACGGTGCCGATGCCGGCGACGGCGCCCGCGGAGGGGGCCTTGCCGTCGTACATGTCCTCGGCCGCCAGGGGCGCCACCTCGAGGAACGGGCTGCCCGTGTCCAGCAGCCGCCGGATCCGCTCGCGCACCAGCAGCTTGCCGCGGCCCTCGTGCCGGGCGCGTGCCCGCTCACCGCCGCCCTGCGCCACCCTGTCGAGCCGTTCACGCAGCTCGGCGACGTTCGCCTCGTGTTCCTCGCGGAATGTCACGCCCGCTCCTTTGGGTTATTCACCATTAACTGAAAATGAGAATATGTGAGCCCGGCCACCGTGTCCAGTCTTACCCGGGGGTAGCTTCCGCGCGGCGGATTGCGCGGGTTGGTCGGGCTAGACGCCCAGAGCGGCGAGCGCCTTGTCGCGCAGCAGCGCGCGCAGTCGGGGCTGCGGCAGGGCCGGCAGGCTCGGGGCGGCGTTGATCAGGCCGAAGACGGCGTGCACGACGGCGCGGTTGTCCACCGGATCGCCGCCGAGCGCAGTGAGCGCGTCGGCCCACAGCTCCACGTACTGCCGCTGCAGCCGGCGTACCCGGCGCGCCGACTCCGGCGCGAGCGACCACATGTCGCGGTACTGCACGCGGATGAGATCCGGCTCGGAGGCGGCGAAGTCGACGTGGAAGTCGACGAGGTCGCGCAGCGCCTGCCGCGGATCGTCGGCGCGCTCCTCCGCGACCCGGCGGCCACCGTCGTAGAGGTACTCGGAGATCTCCACCAGGAGGGCGGCGAGCACGTCCTGCTTGCCCGCGAAATGGCGGTACATGGCCGGGCCGGAGACGCCCGCGGCCGCGCCGATGTCCTCGAGGCGCACGCCGGCGAAGCCGCGCTCGGCCATGAGCGCCGCCGCCGCGGCGAGCAACTCGCGGCGGCGCGCCGCCTTCGCGCGCTCGCGCGCCGTCCCCGCCTCGAGCCCTGCCGCGCCGGACCGGCGGGTCGTCGGTACCTCCATGGCGGGCCACACTACTCGGCTTGCAGCGCTAACGGCCCCGTGTCATGCTTGTTCCGCAAGGCGCCAATCGTTCGCTGAGGCTCCTTCGCGGAAACAGGCCAGCGACCCCGAACGTCGAGAGACGCCCCGGGTCAGGACAGGCGCATCCGGCTTAAGGGTGCTCCCCGATTGGCTCCCGTTCACGGGTTCACGCCGCGAAGTGCTGAAGGTCTGACGTGGAGGGGCGCACTTTCTCCACCCTCCCTCCCGGCGCGCGGAAACGTCGACCCCTGGAGGTGATGCAATGCCCGACGACAGTCGTAGTCGATCGCTCGGCGCTTCCCGCATCACCGCGGGAAGCCGCTGAGCGCACCATGATCCGGGCCGGAGGCCCCTCCTTCCGACGGTACGCCGTCGGTCGCGTCGTGCCGCCTCCGTCCCACTGACAGATCCACACCCTGCTCCGCCGCGCCCCTCGGGCAGCGGCGCAGTAGCGCGTGCCCGGACGAGGGGAATCACCATGCACGCCACCACGAACATCGACCTGCTCGACATCCTGCTGCGCATCGCGGCGGGCGTCGGCTTCGGCACCCTGATCGGACTCGAGCGCCAGTACCGCGCCCGCATGGCCGGCCTGCGCACCAACGCGCTCGTCTCGGTCGGGTCGGCGCTCTTCGTCGTCCTGTCCGCGTACGGATTCGCGGGCGGCGACCCCACCCGCGTCGCGGCCCAGATCGTCTCGGGCATCGGCTTCCTCGGCGGTGGCGTGATCCTGCGCGACGGCCTCACCGTGCGCGGCCTGAACACCGCCGCCACCCTGTGGTGCTCCGCCGCCGTCGGCGCGCTGTCCGGCTCGGGGATGTACATCCCGGCCGCCATCGGCACCGTCGTGGTGATCGGGGTGAACACCGCCCTGCGCTCGGTCGGCCACGCCGTCGACCGCGCGCCCGACAACGGCAAGGAGGCGCCGAGCCGGTACGAGTTCGTCGCCGTCACACGCGACGAGAACGAGGCGCACGTCCGCGTCATGCTGGTTCAGGCCCTGAGCCGCACCGTCTTCCACCTGCAGTCGATCAGCAGCGTGGACACCGCCGACGGCAAGGTGGAGGTGCGCGCCACCCTCGCCGCCGACGGCCGTGACGACCGCGCGCTGGAGACCGCGATCAGCCAGCTCAGCATGGAGCCGTCGGTCACGGCGGTGCGCTGGGACGCGCTGCCCGAGCGCGAGGAGGCGGATCTGTGAGCACGCTGACCGCTCCCGCGCTCGGCGGCCGCCGGGCCGAGCGTGAGGGCCGCCGCTCCGTCGTCGCCGACGTGCTCGTGATCGCCGGCGCGGCCGCGCTGATCTGGCTGACGATCCGCGTCGGCCAGGGCATGGGCGCGCCGATCGACCTGGCGCACAGCACCGCCCGCGTCGACACCGACCCGTCGAACCTGCCCTACTACGCGCTGCGCTCCCTGCTGCGCATGTTCCTGGCCCTGGCGGCGTCGATCGTCTTCACCTTCGGCTACGCGCTGCTCGCGGCGCGGTCGCGGCGCGCCCGCACGGTGCTGCTGCCGCTGCTGGACGTCCTGCAGTCCGTGCCGATCCTCGGCTTCCTGTCGGTGACCGTCACCGTCTTCCTCGCGCTCTTCCCCGGCTCGACGCTGGGCCTCGAGTGCGCCGCGGTCTTCGCGTTCTTCACCTCGCAGGCCTGGAACATGACCTTCGCCTTCTACCAGAGCCTGATCGGCCAGCCGCGGGAGCTCGGCGAGGCCGCCCGCGACCTGGGACTGTCGCGCTGGCAACGGTTCTGGCGGCTCGATGTGCCCAGCGGCATGATCCCGCTGGTCTGGAACGCCATGATGAGCTTCGGCGGCGGCTGGTTCTTCCTCACCGCCTCGGAGGCCGTCTCCGTGGCGGGCGACGAGTACGCCCTCCCCGGCATCGGCGCCTACGTCGCCACCGCCTCGTCCGACGGTGACCTCGCCCGCGTCGGGTGGGCGATCGCGGCCATGATCGTGGTCATCGTCGCGGTCAACCTGCTGTTCTGGAGCCCCCTGACCGCCTGGGCCGAGCGGTTCCGCCTCGAGGACTCCGCCACCGGCCGCGTGCCGCGCTCGGCCGTGCTGACCCTGCTCCGCCGCTCGCACGTCGCCGACGCGCTGCGCCGCGCCGCGGCCCCGGTGGTGACGGCGCTGGACCGGGTCTTCGGCGTGTTCGGCCGGACCGGGACCGCGGCGCCCGCGGACCCGCGCCGCGCCCGCCTCGGCGACCTGGCGTTCGGCACCGTCGTCCTGGCGGTCCTGGCGTACGGCCTGTGGCGGGCGCTCGAGGTGATCCTGCGCGACGCCGGGCTCGCCGAGGTGGGCCACGTCCTCCTGCTGGGCCTCGCCACGATGGCGCGGGTCGCGGTCGTCATGGTGTTCGCGACCGTCGTCTGGGTGCCGATCGGCGTGATCATCGGCCGCAGCCCCCGGCTGACCCGGGCGCTGCAGCCCGTCGTCCAGGTGTGCGCGAGCTTCCCCGCGAACTTCCTGTTCCCCCTGGTCACCGCGGTCCTCGTGGCGTGGAACATCCCCCTCGACCTGGGCGGCGTCGTCCTCATGGCGCTCGGCACGCAGTGGTACATCCTGTTCAACGTGATCGCCGCGGCCAGCGCGATCCCCGGCGACCTGCTCGAAGCCGCCGACAACATGCGCCTGCCCCGGCTGCTGAGATGGCGGTACGTGCTGCTGCCCGGCGTCTTCGCCGGCTACGTCACGGGCGGGATCACCGCCGCCGGCGGCGCCTGGAACGCCTCGATCGTCGCGGAGGTCGTCTCCTACGACGGCGAGACCCACCACGCCTACGGCCTCGGCGACTACATCGCGCAGGCCACGGCCGCGACCGGACCCGAGCACGCCTCGCACCTCCTGCTCGGCATCGTCGTGATGTGCCTGTTCGTGGTGGGCACCAACGCCGCCCTGTGGCGCCGCCTCTACCGCACCGCCGAGCGCCGCTACTCCCTCTAGTCACCCCTTATTACTAGGAGTCGTTCCATGACCACCACGCTCGCCACCCCGCTGATCCGCCTACAGGGCCTCACCAAGAGCTTCGAGGGCGCCCACGGCGACGCCCTGACCGTGCTCGACGGCATCGATCTCACCGTCGAGCACGGCGAGATCGTCGCGCTGCTCGGCCGGTCCGGCTCGGGCAAGTCCACCCTGCTGCGCATCATGGCCGGGCTGATCCCCGCGACGTCCGGCACCGTCGAATCCGACGGTGCGCCGCTGTCCGGGCCCAACCCCGCCGCCGCGATGGTCTTCCAGTCCTTCGCGCTGATGCCGTGGCTGACCGTCCAGGATAACGTCGAGCTGGGCCTGACCGCCCGGAACGTGCCGCGCGCCGAGCGCCGCGCCCGGGCGCTGGCGGCGATCGACACGATCGGCCTCGACGGCTTCGAGTCCGCGTACCCGAGGGAGCTGTCGGGCGGCATGCGGCAGCGGGTCGGCTTCGCCCGGGCATTGGTGCTCGAACCCGACCTCCTGCTCATGGACGAGCCCTTCTCCGCCCTCGACGTGCTCACCGCCGAGAATCTGCGGGGTGAGCTCGTGGAGCTGTGGGGCCGCGACGACGTCCCCACCCGGGGCGTCTGCATCGTCACGCACAACATCGAGGAGGCCGTGCTGCTCGCCGATCGCGTCGTGGTGCTGGGTTCCAAGCCCGGCCGCATCGTCCACGAGGCGCGCATCGCCCTGCCGCGGCCGCGCACCCGCACCGCGCCGGAGTTCGAGGCGATCGTGGACGAGCTGTACGGGGCCCTGACGGGCCGCGACGCGGAGATCGAGCACGAACCCGACCCCATCGAGGCGACGCCCGTGAGCCGGCCGCTCCCGGACGCCACCGTCGACGGCATCGCCGGCCTCCTCGAACTGGTCGCGGCGCACGGCGCGCACGCGGACCTTCCCGACCTCGCGGCGGACCTCAGCTTCGAACTCGACGACATCATGCCGCTCGTCGATGCGGCGGCCCTGCTCGGCTTCGTCGAGGTCACCGGGAACGACATCGGCCTCACCGACCGCGGCGCGACGTTCGTCCGTGTGCCGCTCACGGAGGCCAAGGAGGTGTTCGCGCGGCAGGCCGCCGAGCGGGCCCCGCTGGTGCGGACCGTGCTGCGGGCGCTGCGGACGGCGCCCGACGGCGCGCTGCGGAGCGGCTTCTTCCTGGACCTGCTGCGGCGGGGGTTCGGCGCCGAGGACGCGGAACGCCAGCTGCGGCTGGCCGTCGACTGGGGCCGCTACGGCGAACTCTACGATTACGACGCCGACGGTGGCCGGATCCGCCTGGACCAGGGATGACGCATCGTCATCTGACAGTTTGTGATCGCATTGTGACCAAGCACACATTCACGCGAACCGCCCCCCTAGAGGTTGTCTCGCCGCAATCATTTCGTTATCGTCGACGGGACGCGGATCACGAAGCGGTCACGATGAGGACATCGTCGGATCACCACGTGGTCCGAAGTGCGGTTTTACGGTTGGAGTAGGCGAGATATGACACGGAGTCGCGAGAACCACGTGCGCTGGCAAGGCGGCACGCAGGTCCTCGATGATGAGTCGATCACCGCGATCATCCCGCTGGATGAGCTCGAGACACGCCTCGAGGAGGCCTACTCCGAGACCTGGACCGATGCGCCGGACGACACCGCGCTGGTCTACCGCCCCTCCAGCTCCGAGGTCACGCAGGACCTCATGATCCCCGAGGTGCTGTTCACCGGGGACACCGAGCTCGACGCGCCCGACCTGGACGAGCTCGAGGACACCGCACTCCTCGGCACGCCGGAGGCCGCCCCCGAGCTGCTCCCCGTGCCCGTCCGCAAGGGCGGCAAGCACCGCGTCCCCACCGCGCCGCACGCCCTCAAGGGCCGCGCCGCGCTGCTCGCTCTCGCCGCGGGCGCCAGCGTCGCCGGCGCCGCCGTGGTCAACGCCACCAGCGGAGACGCCCCGTCGACCTCGCAGCAGCCGATCGTCCCGCCCGCCGCGGGCCCCGAGGCCAACGCCGGCCGCCAGGCGCCCCTGCCCGCCGCGCAGGACACCGAGCAGTTCACCGCCGGTCTGGCCGGCGGCAAGGCCCGCAAGGACGCGGACGACAAGCGCATCATCGACTCGATGCGCCCGAAGGTGACCGCCCCCGTGAACGGCGCCACCCTCACCTCGAACTTCGGCACCCGCTGGGGCGCCATGCACGGCGGCCTCGACCTGGCCGCCCCGCTCGGCACCCCGCTCTTCGCGGCCGCCGACGGCGTGGTCACCGACGCGGGCCCCGCCTCGGGCTTCGGCATCTGGATCAAGATCCGCCTGACCGACGGCACCGTGCTGGTCTACGGCCACATGTACAACGTGAACGTCCAGGCCGGCCAGACCGTCAAGGCGGGCGACCTCATCAGCTGGGTCGGCAACAACGGCTACTCCACCGGCCCGCACCTGCACTTCGAGGTGCACGGCGCCGGCGGCGCGAAGCTGGACCCGCAGGCCTGGCTCGCCGAGCGCGGCGTCCGCGTCTAAGACTCCCCACACGCTGAAAGGCGCCCCGGATCACCGGGGCGCCTTTCGCGTCGTTCGGGGCGCTCCGCCCTAGAGCTTCTCCATCGGCAGGCCGCCGAAGGTCATCAGGGTGACGGTGCCCGACGAGCCGAAGTCGAACGTCGCGCGCTCCATCGGGCCCGCGCCCGTGACCGCGGTGACGGTGCCGAGCCCGAAGGAGTCGTGCGAGACCCGGTCGCCCACGGCGAGCGAGAGCTTGTTGGCGCGGCGCGTGGTCTTGGGAGCACGCTTGGGCGTCCAGCCACCGTCGGCCCCCGAGGACCGGCCCCGGCCGCCGTACTGCCCGCCCCCGTTCTGGCCGCCCCACGACGAGCGGTCCTGCCCGAAGACGCCGCGCGAGCCGCCGAACTGGCTGCGCTTGGGCTCGAGCCGGCGCCAATCGATGAGGTGCTGCGGGATCTCGGCGAGGAAGCGCGACTCCGGGTTCTGCATCGGATCGCCCCAGGTGGCGCGGACCATTGCACGCGAGAGGTAGAGGCGCTCGCGGGCGCGGGTGATGCCCACGTAGGCGAGCCGCCGCTCCTCGGCGAGCTCCGCCTCGTCGCCCAACGCGCGCATGTGCGGGAACTGCCCGTCCTCCCAGCCGGTCACGAAGACCACCGGGAACTCGAGGCCCTTCGCGGTGTGCAGGGTCATCATCGTGACGACGCCCGCCTCGCTGTCGGGCACCTGGTCGGCGTCCGCCACCAGCGAGACCCGCTCGAGGAAGGCTGCCAGGGAGCCGGGCTCGGGCGCCCCCTCGTCGACGACGACGTCGGTGAAGTCCTGCGCGGAGAACTCCCGCGCGACGCTGATGAGCTCCTCGATGTTCTCGAGGCGCGCGCCGTCCTGTGGGTCCGAGGAGCCCTCCAGCTCGGCCCGGTAGCCCGTCTTCTCGACGACGGCCTCGAGCAGATCGCCCAGATCCTGATCCTCGTCGGCTGCGGTGCGCCGCAGGTCGGCCATGAGGCCCGCGAACGTGGCGATCGCGTTGCGCGAGCGCGGGTTCAGCATGGCGACGGTGCCGTCGACCGCGTCCTCGATGGCGGCGGCGAACGTGGAGTTCCGGTTCTCGGCGTGCACGGTGAGGCAGGCCTGCGCCCGATCGCCGATGCCGCGGCGCGGGGTGTTGACGATGCGCTGCAGGCTGACGGTGTCGTTCGGGTTGTCGATCGCGCGCAGGTACGCGACCAGGTCCCGCACCTCCTTGCGCTCGTAGAAGCGGACCCCGCCGACCACCTTGTAGGGCACGCCGTGGCGGATGAAGACCTCCTCCAGCACGCGCGCGGCGGTGTTGGTCCGGTAGAAGACGGCCACGTCGCTGTACTTGACGCCCTTGTCGGCCAGCGCGTCGATCTCGGAGACCACGAAGCTGGCCTCGTCGTGCTCGTTGTCGGCGACGTAGCCGGTGATGAGGTCACCGTCGCCCTGGTCGGTCCAGAGTTTCTTCTCGCGCCGGCCCGCGTTGCGGGAGATGACCGCGTTGGCCGCGGACAGGATGGTCTGGGTGGAGCGGTAATTCTGCTCCAGCAGGATGGTCTCCGCGTTCGGGAAGTCCCGCTCGAACTCCTCGATGTTGCGGATCGTGGCGCCGCGGAAGGCGTAGATCGACTGGTCCGCGTCACCCACGACGCACAGCTCGCTGGGCTCCACGCCGTCGGCGTCGGTCTCCAGGCCCACCAGCTCGCGGACCAGCACGTACTGCGCGTGGTTGGTGTCCTGGTACTCGTCGACCATCACGTGCCGGAAGCGGCGGCGGTAGTACTGGGCGACGTTGGGGTGCGACTGCAGCAGCGCCACCGTCTCCCCGATGAGATCGTCGAAATCGAAGGCGTTCGCGCCGCGCAGGCGGGTCTGGTAGGTGCCGTAGACCTCGGCGACGGTGACCGCGAAGGGCTCCCCCGTCTTCGCCGCGTCCGCGGCGGCCTGCTCCGGATCGATCAGCTCGTTCTTGAGGTTGCTGATGTGGGTGGCGAGCGCCCGCGGCGCGAACTTCTTCGCGTCCAGCCCCATGTCCTTGACGATCATGGTGAGCAGGCGGCGGGAATCGTCCGCGTCGTAGATGGAGAAGTTGGAGTTCATGCCCGGCAGCAGGCCGGCCTGGGCGCGGAGGATACGCACGCACGTGGAGTGGAACGTGGAGACCCACATGATCTTGGCGCGATTGCCGATGATGCCGGCGACGCGCTCCCGCATCTCCGCCGCGGCCTTGTTGGTGAAGGTGATCGCGAGGATCTGGCCGGGGTGCATGTTGCGGGCGGCCAGCAGGTAGGCGATGCGGCGCGTGAGCACCGCCGTCTTACCCGAGCCCGCGCCCGCGACGATGAGCAGCGGAGATCCCTCGTGCAGCACCGCGGCGCGCTGCTGCGGATTCAGCCCCTCGAGCAGTTCCTGGCCGCGTTCCTGCCGCTCCACCTGCGCTTTCGAGCGGGAAAACGGCTGACGCTGGCGGAGTCCGGACTGCTGCGGTGCTGGGCTACTCATCTCCCGTCCAGAGTAGCCGGGGCGACCGACAGGTTTCGCAGCCGCGCCCGAGGGCGGGCAGAGCCGGGGGCCGGGTGCGAACAATCGAAGCGTTCTGCGCGGTTCCGTTGCGGGAACCTCGCAGAACGCTTCGAAAGATGTGCCCTGACTCAGGCTGCGGCGGGAGCAGCCTCCGCGGTGTCGGCGCCGGCCGACTCGTCGGTGCCCGACGCGCCTGCACCAGCGGTGTCGTCGGACGCGGCACCGTCGGACGCGGCGCCGTCGGACGCGGCGGTCTCGTCGGTCGCCCCCTCAGCGGGCGCCTGCTCCGCCGGAGCCTCCGTCGCCGGGGTCCCCGTCGCGGGCGACTCGGCGGCCGGGGTCCCGGTCGCCGGAGTCTCAGCCGGGGTCTCGGTCGGCGTACCGGTGGTCGGCGTACCGGTCGACGGGGCGCCGTCCGCGGGCACCGTCGGAGTCGAGGGCTGCGTGACGCCGCCCGTCGCCGGCCCGGACGCCGCATCGTCGGCGGCGTCCACCACCGAGGTCTCGACCGCGGCCTTCGCCGGCGCATCGGCCAGGACCTTGGCGTCGCCCGCGCCGGCGGTCTTGCTGGTCAGCCCGCCGAGGAAGCCGGTCCCCACGCCCAGCAGGCCCGGGAGGAGGCCGATGGTGAACGGGTTGTCCGAGAACAGGGCGTCGCTGCCGGCGGTCAGCGTGCTCCCCAGCCCGGCCACCGCGGCGTTGATCGCCGCGATCGGGTCGCCCGTGCCGAGCGCCTTCACGACGTTCTCGAGGCCGGCGAAGGCCGTCGACGGAACCATGCGGGTGGCGTTGTACAGGCCCAGCGTCAGGTACAGCAGGGGCTCCGCGGCGCCGTCGAGGCCCTTGCCCAGGGGACCCAGGAACGGGTTGAGCTCGTCGCCGGTCTGGAGCACGGCGCCGCCGAGCTCGAGCAGCGGCGCGGCCAGGATGCCGTGGATGACCTCGTACGAGTCGGCCCACTTGCCGGCCGGGACGCCGGTGAGCAGGGTGCTGAGGATCCGCTGCACGCCGTCGGGCCCGGCGAGGTTGGTGGCGATCCGGGTCAGCGCGTCCGTCCAGATCCCGCCGATCGCGCCGAAGTCGGGCAGCGCGGTCGGCGACGCCGCGAGCGTCGACGCGGACGCGGAGGTGAAGGTGACCTTGTTGCCCGTCGGCAGCGTGAACGGCCCCGCGCTCGCCCAGTCGGATCCGGCGATCCCGCCGATGATCGTCGGGATCAGGTTGATCAGGCTGGGGATCGCGCCGTACTCGCCGAACAGCGCGCCGATCGCCTTCTCGCTGACGGCGGAGGCCGTGCCGAACAGGGAGGTCAGCGCCGCGGCGGGGCCGCCGGTGCTGAGCGCCTTGAGCGCGGCGGTGACGCCGTCGGCGAGGAGCGCCGGCACCTCGACGCCCGCCTGGAGTGGACCGAGCGCGAGCCCCAGGAGCGGCCCCAGTGCGGCCGTCAGACCGTCGCCGATCGGCCCGAGCTGGCCGCCGATCGCGTCCATCACGGGAAGCAGGCTGATCGCTGGCGTGAGGATCGCGCCGGTGATCGTCGTGGCGAAGGTCGTCCACGCGTCGCCGAGTTTCCCCGCGGCCAGGTCCTTCTGGATGCTCTCGAGGTTGGCGAACAGGTTGTTCCCGAGGTAGTCGAAGAAGGCCTTGCCGGCGTCCCCCGCCGCGCCGGCGACGATGCCCGCGGTGGCGAGCTGGTCCTCCACCAGCTTCGTCAGGCCGGTCACCGGGTCCGTGACGAACTTCAGGCCCATCGCCGTGGCCCAGTTCGCGACGGCACTGGCGGCGCCGCCGAGGTCCTGGACGATCGGCGGGAGCGACGGTGCCGTCACGGCGCCCATCGACGTGGCGACGGGGGCGACCGCGATCGCCGCCGCTGCGGCCATGGCGACGGCGGGTGCGGCGTAACGACGGTGGGAGGACCGAGGATCTGCTGCGAGCATGGAGAAACACCCTTCAACTGGAGTGAGCCGGATCACACGCGAACCGGACGAACGGAACATACGCCCACGTCGTGGATTTTCGGACGGCTTTCGAAGAAGCTTTGCGACACCACACGTCCATCTGTCTCAATGCAGTCTGCACGTTTCTGAACGCTGCACGTCACGCGGTGTTTTAGCCGTCGAATGCGGAACCGCTCCCCAGCGGTCGCGGCGCGGCCGGTAGTTCCGCGGCGCTCAGCACTGGAGAGCGGTTCCTTCGCACCGTCAGGCGTCGGCGGAGACCTCCGCGCCCGCCGTGGAGTCGGACGCGCCCTGCTCGACCTCGGCGCCTCCCGCCGTGGCCTGCTCCCCAGCCTCCGCCGGGGCCTCTGTGGTGGGCTCGGAGGGCACCGTCGGCTCCGCCGGAACGGTCGGCTCCGCGGGTGCCGTCGGCTCCGCGGGCTCGNCGGGGGCGGCGGGCTCCGCCGGGGTGGCCGGCTGGGCCGGGGTGGCCGGCTGGGCCGGGGTGACCGCCGCATCGTCGTCGACGACGGTGCCGCCGGCCGCCGGCGTGACGACCGCCGGGACCGACGCATCGACGGCGGCGGACGTCGCGGGCGCGGCGACCGTCTCAGCGGTCGCGACGGCGGGCGCGGTGGCGAGCACCCCTTCCGGCTGTGTCTTGCCGGTCACCCCGTCGACGAAGCCCTTGCCGACGTTGACCAGGGCGGGGATCAGCCCCGGCAGGTACTCGTCCTGCTTGAAGAAGACGTCGAGACCGGCGTTGAAGGTAGCGGCCGCACCGGTCGCCAGCGCCTTGGCCGCAGCAACGGGATCGCCCGAGCCGAGCGCCTTGACCACGTTCTCCATCGTCGCGAAGAACTCGGTACCGAACGTGATGGTCGTCCCGTAGGCCGCGGCGAACATCGAGATCAGCGGGCCCTGGGTTCCGTCGAGCCCCTTACCGAGCGGACCGAGGAACGGCGTGAACTTGGCGACGGTGTCCGTGAAAGTCGCACCCACACCGAGCAAGGGCGAGATCAGCGTCGCGTGCGCGAGCTGGAACGGGGCGACGAACTGCCCCTTGGGAATCGCGTCCGCATACGCCTGCAGCACGCGCGGAATGCCGTTCGCCCCGAAGTACGACTCCCCGAGCCCCTTGAGCACCGTCACCCATGTCTGTGCGAGTTCACCGAGGTCCGGGAACGTAGGCGGAGCCGCCGGCGACGCCGCGAGCGCGGAGGACGTCGCCACGGCGGCGCGGGCGGCCATGGCGTCGGCCTGCGCGGAGGCGGGGAGCTTGGGGATCAGTTCACCGAGCACCGCGGAACCGGCCTTGACCAGGTTGGGAATCAGCCCCGTCGCCGCGTTGGTGACGTTGGCCTCGAGGAACTTCCCGATGCCCGCGACGCCGGACGAGACGGCGGCACCGATCGTGGTGACGTCGCCGGAGAGCATCGCCTTGACGATGGTCTCGCCCGCGGCGAGCACCTCGTACGGCAGGCGCGTGGTGAGCGCGAGCGCGGACTGGCCGAGCGGGATCAGGTACGGGAAGGCCGCGTCCAGCCCCTTGCCGAGCGCCCCCAGCTTCGGGTTGAACTCGCCCGAGATCGGGAACAGGACGGCCATCATGCCGATCATCGCGGTGGTCTCGACCAGGCTGCCGATCGGCCGGTACGCGCCGGCGACGCTGCCGGCCTTGAGTGCCTCGAGCGCCTGCTCGAAGGACTTCTGCACGCCGCCGCCGTACTCGCCGGCGAGGCTGGCCTGGACCTGCTTGAAGGCCTCCTGCAGCGTGTTCGCCAGGAAGGTCACGTCGCCCCAGCCCCACGTGGGAGCCGCCGCCGCAGCGGCGACGGGGCCGGCGGCGCGGGGCAGGAACTCGGCGACGGAGCCGGCGACCTGCGTCTGCAGGTTCACCAGCTTCGCGGGGTTCACCAGGACGGTGGAGGCGGGCGCGGTGACGGCGCCGACGGAGGCGGTGATCGGCGCGACGGCGATCGCGGCGGCGGTCACCATGGCGAGGGAGGCGCCGGCGTAGCGGCGCGGGACGGATCGACGGACGACGGCTTGCATTTCAGGCAGCACCCTTCGGCTGGAGTGAGTCCGGTCACAGGAGATGCGGACCAGCGCACCCTACAACCCACGCCGTGGATTTACGTCCGAATTTCGGAAACTCTGCGACATCAGGCGTTGATGTGTCGCATCGATGAATCGACGCTGTGGGTAAACCGCAGGTCACGTCTCGTCAGACGGGGCGGCGAGGGATCAGCGGGCGGCCGACGCCGGGACCAGCAGGCCGACGGGCCCGCTGCCGACGCACGCGACCAGCCCCGGCGTCTCCGCGCGCGCGACGAGGCCGTCGCCGGTGCCGGTCACCCGGGCGTAGACGGTGTGCGCGCCCCTGCGAACGGGCACCCGGACCGGCGTGGCGCCGCGCTGCTGCTGCAGCACGACCACCCCGTCGGACGAGGCGAGGTAGTTGAATTCCACGACCCAGTCCCAGAACGCGAGCGGCCCCTCGTAGGCCAGGGTCGCGGGGGCGGTGTCGTCGACGCGGGTGCCGCACGGGAACGGTCCGAGCGGCAGGCTCCGGACGCGGGTGACCCGGCCGGGCCGGAAGCGTCCCTGCTGATCGACGACTGTCGTCTCCCCCGCGTGCTCGGCGAACCGCGGGTGCGCGGGCTGCGTGGCGAGGATCCGCGAGAGCCTGTTGTTCGGGGCGGCGAGCCGCGCCAGGATGTCGCCGTGGACCTCCTGGTCGAGCACCTCGCGATCCGCGTACGCGGCCGCCCCCTCGCGCAGGTTCTGCAGGTAGGGGCCGGTCGGATTGTCGTGCCACAGGGGCGCGAACCGGACGGCGGAGGCGGTGCCGCTGAGCGCGAAGGCGATCACCACCAGCATCCGGAGCCGCCGGTCGCTCGTGAATCCGGCGACTTTCGACCTCAGGAGGCCGAATCTGGCCTCGTGACCCCGGATTCGGCCGGTTTCACAACGCAGCACGATCGCGGCGGCCAGGGTGAGCACCCACGCGAAGTCGGCGAAGTAGCGCAGCGACAGCGGCAGCAACGCCGACGTGTACTCGGAGCTGCGCAGGAAGAAGACCGTCGACGAGGCGCCCAGGAAGTAGGCGCCGGCCGCGCCCCAGGCGGCGAGCCCGCGCGGCGCCCGCCACCAGGTCACGGCGAGGATCGCGGCGATCGCGACCAGCCCCACGACGGTGATCGTCACGTCGGTGACCACCAGCGGCGGCCCGGGGTTCTCGCGCCGCCACGTCCACGGCCCGCCCACCGCGGCCGGCGCGAGCACCGCGTTCACCGACCGCCACAGCACGCGCGCCGTGAACCCGACGGTGTGCGTGCCCGGCCGCGACGCCGTGACCGAGAGCCACAGCACTACCCATGCCACGACGACCAGCGCGAACGCCGCCCACAGCCGGCGGCCGCGGCGCAGCACCGTCCGGACCGGTCGACGGTGCCCGCGCACGTACGGCAGCAGGCAGGCCGCCGCGAGCGCGACGAACGGGATGACCAGCGCCTTCTCGAAGAAGAGCAGCGAGACCAGCAGCGCCGCCACCGCGTACGCGCCGGAACGCCGGCGGCCGCGCAGGTACCGCACCGTCTCCGCGACGACCACCGCGAGCCCGATCTGCAGCGGCAGCGCGTTGAGCGCCGACGCCCACCACGCCGTCGCCGTCAGCGTGAGCGGGCTGAACAGCAGGAAGACGAACGGCACCAGCACCACCGGGCGACGCCCGGCGACGATCACCAGCGTGCGCAGCGTGAGCACCGACGCGACCACCTGCAGCACCAGGATCGATGCTGCGGCCGCGGGCCAGCTCAGCGGCGCGACCCTGGTGGTCACCGCGGCCGCGAACAGCGTGCCGGGCATGAAGTGGCCGTCGTAGTCGACGAACCAGGCGCCGAGGTCGGTCAGCGGGCGCGACGCCCGGCCGATGAAGGCCACGTCGTCCCAGTAGAAGTTCCCGCGCGCGAGCACGTACCCGCGGACCGCGAGCTGCCCGACGATGAGCAACGCCGCGCCGATCCACAGCACGCGCCGCGAGGCGGGCAGGGCGGATGGGCTGGCGACGGACACGGTGCTCGATGGTAGATCCCGCGGCTGTGGAAAACTTGAACCCATGAGCACACCGGACGACACCGGCGCCGAGACGCCGCTCGCCGACGAGGAGATCCAGGCCCTGCGCGAGGAGATCGACCGCCTCGACGCCGAGATCCTGGCCGCGATCAAGCGCCGCAGCGAGGTCTCGCAGATCATCGGCCGCACGCGCATGGCGTCCGGCGGCACGCGTCTGGTGCACTCGCGCGAGATGAAGGTGCTCGAGCGGTTCTCCGAGCTCGGCCGCGAGGGCCACACCCTCGCGATGCTCCTGCTGCGCCTCGGCCGGGGCCCGCTCGGCCGGTAGCCGTCAGGCCCGGCCGACCCCTGCGAAGAAGTCCAGCAGGCTGTCGGGCGCGTCGCCGCCGAGCATCATCGTCGCCATCTCGTCCGCGTCCGCCGCGGACTGCTCGGCACGGACGAACATCTCGCTCTCGTAGGCGGTGAGGGCGGCGTCGAGGTCGCCGGGGTTCTCGACGATGTGCCGGGCCAGCTCGGCACCGTCGAACAGCGCGATGTTGGCGCCCTCCCCGGCCGGCGGGCTGACGTGCGCGGCGTCGCCGACCAGCGTGACGCCGGGGACGCGGTCCCACCGCAGCCCGACGGGCAGCGTGTAGAGCCGCCGCGGGACGAGCGGGGTGTCCGATTCGCCGATGAGGCGGGTCAGCTCCTCCGACCAGCCCGGGTACTCGACGAGCACGCGCTCGGCGGCCGACGAGTCCGTCCAGTCGATCGCGTCGACCCACTCCTCGGGCACGTGCAGCTGCGCATAGGTGTGGACGATGTCGCCCGCCTCCGCGTGCGTGCTGATCCCGCGGCCCGGCGCGAGCGCGAACATCGCGCCCTCCCCCACGAGCTCGGCGACGCCGGGGTGGCGGCGCCGGACGTCGTGCAGGTAGGTCTCGACGTACGTGGTGCCGTAGTACGACGGTGCCGCGTCCGTCACCAGGGCGCGCACCTTGGACCAGGCACCGTCGGCCCCGACCAGCAGGGCGGTCTCGACGACGGTGCCGTCGGCGAAGGTCAGCTCGTGCCGACCGCCGTCGAGCGCGCGCACCGCGACGACCTTGGCGCCCCAGCGGATGGCGTCGGCCGGCAGGGAGTCGATGAGCAGCTGTCGCAGCTCTCCGCGGAGGACCTCGGGCCGGCCGCCGTCGCCGTCGTCCGGGAGGTCGAGGAGGAGGGTGCCGTCGCGGCCGACGGCGCGGGTCGCCTCGCCGCCCTCGTGGATCAGCGCGCGGAACGGCGCGGTGAGGCCGGCCGCCGCGATCGCGGCCTGGCCGTCGGCCTCGTGGATGTCGAGCTGGCCGCCCTGCGTGCGCGACATGGGCGTCGGTTCGGCCTCGTAGACCACGGCGGTGATGCCGTGGACGTGCAGGACGCGGGCCAGGGCGAGGCCGCCGAGCCCGGCGCCGATGATCGTGATGGGTGTCTGCATGGTGCTCCCCTTCCGTTGGAACAATGTTCCATACGAGTTTGGAACATCGTTCCAGTCGTGTCAAGATGGAGTCGTGCCACCCCGCAGCCGCCGCACCGACGCCCTCTCCCGCGACCGCATCGTCGACGCCGCGATCGGCCTGCTCGACGAGAGCGGCGCCGACGCGCTGACCTTCCGCGCCCTCGCGACCACCCTGAACACGGGCAGCGGGGCGATCTACCACCACGTCGCGGGCAAGGGCGAGCTCCTCGCCGCCGCGACCGACGCCGTCCTGCGGCCGATCCTCGCCGCGCCCACGGACGGCCGCGACCCCCGGGAGACGATCCGCGCCCTTGCGCTCACCCTGTTCGACACGATCGACGCGCACCCGTGGCTCGCCGCCCAGGTGATGGCCGATCCGGGCCGGCCGGCGAACCTGCTGCTCAGCGAGCGGATCGGCGGCGCCGTGCTGGCGATGGGCACGCCGGACGAATCGCTGTTCGACGCCGCCACGGCGATCGTCGGCTACGTCCTCGGCGCGGCGGCGCAGAACGCCGCCAACGCCCGGTCGGATCTCGCGCGCAGCGGGCCCAGTCGCGAGGCGCTGCTGGGCGACGTCGCCTCCCGCATCGGGCAGCTGGACCCGGACGAGTTCCCGTACCTGCACCGCATCGCCGCCACCATGGCCGACCACGACGACCGCGCCCAGTTCCTCGCCGGGCTGGACCTGCTCCTCGCGGGCGTCGACGCCCTGTAGCGGCCGCACCACACCGGTCGCGATCCGTCAAGGATCACGTTCACGGTGCCATCGAACCCCAGGTCGGAAGGCCTTTCTCCGTCAGACTGGCGGGCATGCCCAGCCCCGACCACTATCTCGTGTGCGCCAGCCAGCGCAGCGGGAGCACCCTCCTCGTGGAGTCGCTCGCGGCCACCGGCGTCGCCGGGCGGCCACAGGAGTTCTTCCAGTACTACCCGTCCTCGTCGCTGTCGCCGCAGCCGCGCGAGTGGTTCGCCGGCGTCGACGATCCGTCGCTGCTCGACCTGCTCGACCCCATCGACCCCGGCACCGTCGACCCGCGCGGCCCCGCGCAGTGGCGCGCCGACGTGCTGCGCGAGGGCCGCACGCCCAACGGCGTCTGGGGCGGCAAGCTGATGTGGAACCAGACGCCCGTCCTCGTGACCCGCACCCGCACCGCGTCGGGCTCGGTCCGGACCGCCATCCGATCCCTGTTCGACGGTGCCGACCCCCTCTACGTGCACGTGCACCGGCCCGACGTGGTCGCCCAGGCCGTGTCCATGTGGCGCGCCGTGCAGACCCGGGTGTGGCGCGACGACCCCGATCACGACCGCGAGCGCGACGAGCGCGCGGTGTACCGCGCCGACGGGATCGCGCACCTGGCCTGGATCCTGCGCGAGCAGGAGCGGTCGTGGCGGGCGTGGTTCGCGTTCGAGGGCATCACGCCGCTCGAGATCGACTTCCACGAGCTGATCGCCGACCCGCAGAAGACGACGGCGCGCGTGTTGGACGCGCTCGGGCAGGACCCGCACCTCGCTCCCCCGCCGCCGCTCAAGCCCCAGTCGAACGACCGCTCCAAGGAGTGGGCGGAGCGCTACCGCGCCGACGCCGCCGAGAACGGATACCCCCAATGAGCACCGTGACGCCCGAACCGATCGCCGCCGTCGACGAGCTGCGCGTCCTCGAGGCCGAGGCGGTGCACATCATCCGCGAGGTGGCCGCCGAGCTGGAGCGGCCGGTCCTGCTGTTCTCGGGCGGCAAGGACTCCATCGTGCTGCTCCGCCTGGCGGAGAAGGCCTTCCGGCCCTCGCCGCTGCCCTTCCCGATCCTGCACGTGGACACGGGACACAACTTCCCGGAGGTGATCGACTTCCGCGACCGCCGCGTGGCCCCGACCGCGGAGAACCCCGACGGGATCGAGCTCATCGTCGCCTCGGTGCAGGAGTCGATCGACAGTGGCCGGGTCGCCGAGTCGACGGAGTCCTCCGGCTCGCGGAACCGGCTGCAGACCCGCACGCTGCTGGACGCGCTGGAGGCCGGGAACTTCGACGCCGCGTTCGGCGGCGCCCGGCGCGACGAGGAGCGCGCCCGCGCGAAGGAGCGGGTGTTCAGCTTCCGCAACGAGTTCGGCCAGTGGGACCCGCGGGCGCAGCGCCCCGAGCCCTGGTCGCTGTACAACGGGCGGATCCGCCGCGGCGAGTCCGTCCGGGTGTTCCCCCTGTCCAACTGGACCGAGCTCGACATCTGGCGCTACATCGAGCTCGAGGGCCTCGAGCTGCCGCCGATCTACTACGCGAGCGAGCGGGAGGTCTTCGAGCGCGACGGGATCCTGCTGGCCGTCTCGGAGTTCACGCAGCCGCGCTCCGGCGAGGCGGTGAACCGGGAGTGGGTGCGCTACCGCACCGTCGGCGACCTGACCATCACCGGCGCGGTCCGCAGCCGCGCCACCGAGATCCACGACGTGATCGCGGAGATCTCCGCCGCCACCGTCTCCGAGCGCGGCGAGACCCGCGCCGACGACCGCACGTCCGCCGCCGCCATGGAGGACCGGAAGAAAGAGGGCTACTTCTGATGACGGACGTCCTGGCACCATCGACCACGCGCCAGCTGCTGCGCCTCGCCACGGCGGGCTCGGTCGACGACGGCAAGTCGACGCTCATCGGCCGCCTGCTGCACGACACCGGCAGCCTGCCCACCGACCATCTGGACGCCGTCACCGACGGCGACGAGGTGGACCTCGCGGCGCTCTCCGACGGACTCCGGGCCGAGCGCGAGCAGGGCATCACCATCGACGTGGCCTACCGCTTCTTCTCCACCGAATCGCGCAGCTACGTGCTCGCCGACACCCCCGGCCACGAGCGCTACACCCGCAACATGTTCACCGGCGCCTCCAACGCGCACGTCGCGATCCTGCTGGTGGACGCCCGCAAGGGGGTGCTGCGCCAGACCCGCCGGCACGCGCGCATCGCGACGCTCCTCGGCGTCCCGCACGTCATCGCCGCGGTGAACAAGATCGACCTCGTCGACTTCTCCGCGGAGCGGTTCGCGGAGGTCGACGCGGAGCTCGCCGAACTCGCGGTGCGGCTCGGCCTGGACGCGATCCCCGCGATCCCGCTGGCCGCCAAGCTCGGCGACAACGTCGTCCACCGCTCGGCGCACACCCCCTGGTACGACGGCCCCACGCTGCTCGAACACCTCGAGGCCGTGCCCCTGCGCGCACCGTCGGCGGTCGCGACGGAGCTGCGCCTGCCGGTCCAGTGGGTCTCCCGGCCCACCGCCGAGCGGCGCCGACGGTACGCCGGACGCGTCGCCGCCGGCACGCTGACCGTGGGCGACGAGGTGCTGGTGCTGCCGTCCGGGAGCAGGTCGACGGTGACCGCGCTCGACACCCTGGACGACGACCGCGCGACGGCCGTCGCGCCGCTGTCGGTCTCCGTCGAGCTGGCCGACGACATCGACGTGGGCCGCGGCGACGTCCTCGTCTCCGGTGCCGAGGGCGCGCACCTGCCGGTGAACGCGCGCGAGCTGGAGGTCACCGTCTGCTGGCTCGCGGAGAAGCCGCTGCGCGCGGGCGACCGCGTCGCGCTCAAGCACGCCACGGCGACGGTCCGCGCGACCGTCCAGTCGCTAGAGCGGCGCCTGGACCCGGAGACGCTCATCGAGCAGGTGGGGCCGAGCGAGCTCGCGCTCAACGACATCGGGACCGTGACGCTGCGGACCTCGTCGGTGGTGGTGGCCGACCCGTACGCGCAGAACCGGGACACCGGCGCGCTGATCCTCATCGACGAGGCGAGCAACGACACCGTCGGCGCGGGCACGATCACCGAGGCCCGCGAGGTGGTCCCCGGGCAGGCCACGCGCAACGACATCCGCTGGCACCCCAGCTCGCTGGGCCGCGCGGAACGCTGGGCGAAGACCGGCCAGCGCGGCGCCACGGTGTGGTTCACGGGCCTGCCCGCGTCGGGTAAGTCGACGGTGGCCGTCGCCCTGGAGCGGGCGCTGGTCTCGCGGGGCCGCGTCGCCTACCTCATCGACGGCGACAACATCCGCCACGGCATCTCCGACGACCTGGGCTTCTCCCCCGGCGACCGCGCGGAGAACATCCGCCGCGTGGGGCACCTGACGCGCCTGTTCGCGGACGCCGGCGTGATCTCGATCGCGTCGCTGGTCTCGCCGCTGCGGTCGGACCGGGAGATCGCCCGGGAGCTGAACGTGGCGGCGGAGATCGACTTCCTCGAGGTGCACGTCTCCACGCCCGTGAGCGAGTGCCGCAAGCGCGACCCGAAGGGCCTCTACGCCCGTGCGGACCGCGGCGAACTGCGCGGCCTCACCGGCGTCGACGGGCCGTACGAGAAGCCCGAGGACCCGGACCTACGGTTCGACACCACCGGCGCCGACACCGACGAGCTCGCGCAGCGGGTGATCGCGCTGCTCGTGGAGCGGGGAATACTCGAGGCGTGAGCTGCTGCACGCCCGAGGGCCCGGACCTGCCGCCGCACGCCGGCGCGGTGCCGGGCGGCGGCGCGAAGGGCGGCGGCGCGCACCCGATCGCGCAGGCCCGGATCCCCGCCGGCGCGTTCGCCATGGGCGACGCGCACGGCGACGGCTACCGCGCTGACGGCGAGCTCCCCGTGCACCGGGTCGTGCTGCCGGGCTTCGCGATCGACGCGACGACGGTGACGGTCGCCGCGTTCGCGGCCTTCGCCGACGCGACCGGGTACGTGACCGATGCCGAGCGGTTCGGCGCGTCCGCGGTCTTCGACGCGAGCGCAGCGGACCCGTCGGCCGGGGTGCCGGTCCCGGGCACGCCGTGGTGGCTGACGGTGCCGGGCGCGACCTTCCGCGCGCCGGGCGGGCCGGGCACCGTCGCCCTGGACGACCATCCCGTCGTGCACGTCTCGCACGCGGACGCGCTGGCCTACTGCGCGTGGGCGGGGCGGGCCCTGCCGACGGAGGCGCAGTGGGAGTACGCGGCACGCGGCGGCCTGGACGGCGCGCGGTACCCGTGGGGCGACGAGCACCCGGTGCCGGGGCGGGACTGCAACGTCTTCGTCGGCGCCTTCCCCGAGCCCGACGGTCCCGTCGGGACGGTGCCGGCCGCGGCGTACGCGCCGAACGGCTACGGCCTGCACCAGGCGGTGGGGAACGTGTGGGAGTGGTGCGCCGACCGGTTCTCGGCGCGCTACTACCGTGCGTCACCGGAGGTTTCGCCGACGGGGCCCGACCGCGGCACCGCCCGCGTGCTGCGCGGCGGCAGCCACCTGTGCCACGACTCCTACTGCTACCGCTACCGCACGTCGGCCCGCAGCCACAACACCCCGAGCTCGACAGCGAGCAACATCGGATTCCGCACCGTGTCCGATTCTGATATCGTGATCCCCTAGATCCGATATACACCGGAGGTGCGACATGTCCGTATCGCTACCTGAGTTCCGCGACGCTCCACTCAAGCTGACGTCCCTGCGCGCGCCCGAAGGGCTCTTCGACCGGGCGCGGGAGGAGTTGGGCTACGCCTCAAATCAAGACATGGTGGTCAGCCTCGTCGAGCTGGCGCTCAAGCAGAAGCTCCAGCGGGACATGATCAAGCGGATCGCTTCGAACCCGGACGGTCCCTACGCCGCACTGGCGGATCCTGAGTTCCTCAAGGAGGTGAGGCGGTGACACTCCCCTTCGACGAGCGACCGGTTCCCCACATCGTCGACAACTCCGTATGGTCGAGGATCCAGATCGGCCAGATCCGCGGGACCGCCCTGGAATCATTCACGGTCGGCGGGAACTTCCTCGCGGCATGCGCGCCGCAGCTCCTCGAAGCGCTCTACTCCACACGTTCTCCTCGCGAGTGGGAGTCCGAATACGCCACGAACTGGGAGTTCCTCGACGTGCTGCATCCTGGCGCCGAAACTCACGCCGTCTCCGTCGAGCTGCAGCGCCGACTCTGGCACTCCGGCAAGGTACGCGCGGCCGGCCCCGTCGACACGATGATCGCGGCGATCGCGATCCGTCACGACGCCGTGGTGGTGCATCGCGACAGCGACTACGAGCGGATCGCGGAGGTCGCGCCGGAGTTCCGGCAGGTGCGGGTGTAGGTCAGGCGTTCGCGGCGCCCGCGCGGGCCCGTCCGACCGACGCGCGCAGGTTCACCTCGGACGGGGTCAGCTCGCGGCGCGCTCCTTGCGAGCGGCGCGAGGGCAGCGGCGTCTCGTCGGCGCCGGGCTGCGCGCGGCCGGCGAAGAAGGCGGCCATGAAGGCCTCGGCGATCGCGGTGCCCTCGGACTCCGACGGCAGCACGTCGCCGGTCTCCTCGCGCCAGTTCGCGAGCACGCCGGCCAGGCGGCGGGCCACCCACTGGTAGGCGGGCTCGTCGACCACGTTGTGCCGCTCGTACGGGTCCACGACCAGGTCGTACAGCTCCCGACGGGGCCGCGGCGCGGCCGTCTCGTACGGGTCGAGCGAGGCGGCGGAGGAGCTGTCCGCGATGTCGAGCGGCAGCAACAGCGCGGGCCGGTCGGCGTAGTTCTCGATGTAGCTGAACTGCTTGGTGCGCACGGCGCGGATCGGGTCGTAGGCGTCGTGGTAGGTCTTCTGCGTGAACAGCCCGGCGCGCACCTGCTCGCCCGTCGGCTCGAGGAGCTCCGCCGCGTGGGTCTCGCCGTCGACGTCCTCCGGCAGGGGCAGGCCGAGCAGGTCGAGCACCGTCGGCGTCAGGTCGACGCCCGAGAACAGGTCGTCGTAGACGCGGGGCGCGAGCCCGAGGGAGCGGGGCGGCCGCGCGATGAAGGCGACGCCGGTGCCCTCGCCGTAGAGGGTGGACTTCGCGCGCGGGAAGGCGAGGCCGTGGTCGGTGATGAACAGGATCCAGGTGTTCTCGGCCAGCCCCAGTTCGTCGACGGTGTCGAGCAGTCGCCCGACGGCGGCGTCGGCCTGCGTGATGCTGCCGTGCAGCCCGGCGAGGTCGTCGCGGACCTGCGCGGTGTCGGGCAGGAAGCCGGGCACGCCGATGGCGTCCGGGTCCGCGGGCTCGTACTGGTCGGCGGGGTACGGGCGGTGCGTCTCGAAGAAGCCGGCGGTGAGGAAGAAGGGCTCCTCGTGCGTGGCGGCGTCGGCCAGCCACTCCTGTGACCGCGCCACCACGTAGTCGCACAGCGAGTCGGAGACGTCGGCGGTATCGAAACCGAGCCGGGCGGGGTCGGCGCTCTCGTGCTGCATGCCGAACAGGGCGCTGCGGTAGCCCGCCTCGCCGAGCAGCGACGGCAGCGTGCGCACGTGGTCGCGGTACTCGAAGCCGTGGTGCGCCAACCCGACGAGGCCGTTGCGGTGCGGGTGCATGCCGGTGAACAGCGAGCCGCGCGCGGGCGAGCAGAGCGGCGCCGTCGCGTGCGCGTCGGTGAACCGGATGCCCTCGGCGGCGAGGCGGTCCAGGTTCGGACTGACCACGCCCTCGGCGCCGTAGCAGGTGAGGTGGCGGCCGAGGTCGTGCCAGTGCACCAGGATCACGTTCTCCCGGGTGCCGTTACCCGCCTGCTTCTCCACCACACCTCGACGTTGCCACAGCTCACCCCGCCGCGGCGAGCTTTGCGATCACCGCGAACCCAATTGAACGATGTTTTGGAGAGGAAACCCGCAGGTCAGATTCTCCAGAACGTCGTTCAATCGGGGAGGGGGTGTCACTGGAGGGCGATGTAGCGGGTCTCCAGGTACTCCTCGATGCCCTCGCTGCCGCCCTCGCGGCCGAAGCCGGAGGCCTTGACGCCGCCGAAGGGGCCGGCGGGGTCGGAGATGACGCCGCGGTTCACGCCGACCATGCCGGCCTCGATCCGGTCGGCGACGCGCAGCGCGCGGTCCAGGTCCTTGGTGAAGATGTACGCCGCCAGGCCGTACTCGGTGGCGTTCGCGGCGGCGACGCCCGCGTCCTCGTCGGCGAAGGCGACGACGGGCGCGACGGGGCCGAAGACCTCCTCGGTGAGGATCCGGGCGTCGGCGGGGACGTCGGCGAGCACCGTCGGCGGGAAGAAGTGGCCGGGCCCCTCGGGCGCGACCCCGCCGAGCCGCAGCGACGCGCCCTTGGCGACCGCGTCCTGCACCAGCTCGGAGACGGTGGCTTGCTGATCCGCCGAGACGAGCGGCCCGATCGTCACGCCCTCGTCGGTCCCGCGGCCCAGCACGTACTTCGCCATCCCGTCGACGAGCTTGGTGGTGAACTCCTCGACCACGGACTCGTGCACGTGGAAGCGGTTGGCGGCGGTGCACGCCTCGCCGCCGTTGCGCAGCTTGGCGAGGAGGGCCTGCGCGACGGCGTGGTCGACGTCGGCATCGTCGAAGACGACGAACGGCGCGTTGCCGCCCAGCTCCATCGACGTGCGCAGGATCCCCGGCGCCGACTGGGCGACGAGCGCGGCGCCCACCTCCGTCGAGCCGGTGAAGGTGAGCTTGCGCAGTCGCGGGTCGGCGAGCAGCGGTCCCGTGAGCGCGCCGGACTTCGACGTGGGCAGCACGGAGATCACGCCGTCCGGGACGCCGGCCTCCTTCAGCACCTCGGCGAGCAGCAGCATCGTCAGCGGCGTGAGGCCCGCGGGCTTGACCACCATCGTCGCGCCGGCGGCGAGCGCGGGCCCGATCTTGCGGGTGCCCATCGCCAGGGGGAAGTTCCACGGGGTGATCGCCAGGCACGGCCCGACGGGGGCCTTGCTCACCAGGATCCGCCCGGTGCCGGCGGGCGCGGGCGTGTAGCGGCCGGCGATGCGCACGGCCTCCTCGGAGAACCAGCGGAAGAACTCGGCGCCGTACTTGAGCTCGTTGGCCGATTCGGGGAGGGCCTTGCCCATCTCCAGCGTCATCAGGAGCGCGAAGTCGTCGGCGCGGGCGTGCAGCCCCTCGTAGGCGGCGCGGAGGATCTCGGCGCGCTCGCGGGCGGGCGTGGCGGCCCAGGCCGGGCCGGCGGCGACGGCGGCGTCGAGGGCGGCGGCGCCGTCCTCGGGCGTGGCGTCGGCGACCTCGACCAGCACCTCCTCGGTGGCCGGGTCGTGCACCGGAAAGGTTGCGCCCGAACTCGAATCGCGGAACGCCCCGTTCACGAAGATCCCGGTGGGGATGCGGTCGAGGAGGTCACGGACGCGCTGCTCGGTTGCCATACCGCCACCCTAGCGCCGCGCCGAGGGCGCGCGCAGGGCCTTGTCCCGGCGCCCGCTGTGACCTCGTCCGTGAACCGCCCGCGCGGGCGCTCCGGACACTAGGCTGACGCCATGAGCGACAGCGACATCACCGCGTCCACCGCCTGGCGGAACCTCCTCGATCACCACCGCGAGATCGCCGGGACCACGCTGCGGGAGCTGTTCGCCGCCGACCCCGACCGCGGCTCCGAGTTCGTCTTCCGGGTGGGCGACCTCTACATCGATTACTCCAAGCACCGCGTCACACGCGAGACGCTCGGCCTGCTGACCGCTCTCGCCGACGAGGCCGGGGTCGCAGCCCGGCGCGATGCCATGTTCGCGGGCGAGCACATCAACGCCACCGAGGACCGCGCCGTGCTGCACACCGCGCTGCGCGCACCGTCGAGCCTGGACCTGCGGGTCGACGGGCAGGACGTGACCGGCGACGTGCACGACGTGCTCGACAAGATGGGCGCCTTCAGCGACGAGGTGCGCTCCAAGCGCTGGCGCGGCGCGACGGGCGAGCCCATCACCGACGTGGTGAACATCGGCATCGGCGGCAGCGACCTGGGCCCCGCGATGGTCTACAAGGCCCTGCGCGCGTACGTGCAGCGCGGCATCACCTGCCACTTCGTCTCCAACGTCGACCCGGCGGACGTCTCGGCCACGCTCGCGCACCTGAACCCCGCGACCACGCTGTTCATCGTCGCCTCGAAGACCTTCTCCACGCAGGAGACGCTCACCAACGCGCACGCCGCGAAGCGCTGGCTGCTCGAGGGCCTCGGCGTCGGCGAGGAGGCCGTCGCGAAGCACTTCGTCGCCGTCTCCACCAACGCGGAGCGGGTCGCGGCCTTCGGCATCGACACCGCGAACATGTTCGGCTTCTGGGACTGGGTCGGCGGCCGCTACTCCGTGGACTCCGCGATCGGCCTGTCCGTGATGATCGCCGTCGGCCCCGAGCGGTTCGCCGAGTTCCTGGCCGGATTCCGCACCGTCGACGAGCATTTCGCGACCGCGCCCGCGGAGGCGAACGCGCCGCTCATGCTCGGGCTGATCGGGCTCTGGTACTCGGACTTCTTCGGCGCGCAGTCCCGCGCGGTGCTCCCCTACGCGCAGGACCTGGCCCGGTTCCCCGCCTACCTGCAGCAGCTCACGATGGAGTCGAACGGCAAGTCGGTGCGGGTGGACGGCACGCCCGTCACCGTCGACACCGGCGAGATCTTCTGGGGCGAGCCGGGCACCAACGGCCAGCACGCCTTCTTCCAGCTGCTGCACCAGGGCACGCGGCTCGTGCCGGCGGACTTCCTCGGCTTCGCGCAGTCCACCGACGACCTGCCGACCACGGACGGCGTCGGCACCATGCAGGACCTGCTGATGAGCAACCTGTTCGCGCAGACCAAGGTGCTCGCCTTCGGCAAGACGGCGGAGGAGATCGCCGCGGAGGGCACCGATCCGGCCGTGGTGCCGCACAAGGTGATGCCCGGCAACCGGCCCACCACCACGATCCTCGCGCCCAAGCTCACCCCGTCCGTCGTGGGCCAGCTCATCGCGCTCTACGAGCACCAGGTGTTCACCGAGGCCGCGGTCTGGGGCATCAACGCCTTCGACCAGTGGGGCGTCGAGCTGGGCAAGGTGCAGGCCAACGCCCTACTGCCGGTCATCGCGTCCGACGGTGCCCCCGCCGCCGACCTCGACTCGTCGACCGATGCGCAGGTGCGCTGGTACCGCGCGCAGCGCGGCCGCACCGTCTAGGCCGCAGGACTAGGGCCGCTCGGTCGCCGCGCGCTCGCGCCAGGGGTTGGTCAGTCGCGCGGCGGCCTCGGCCAGCGCCTCGGCGACGGTCGCGATCCGGGCCTCGTCTGCCTGCTCCGTCGGGACGGCGACGCCCAGGGCCAGCGGCGGGTCGCCCGGCGACCAGGCGGGCAGCGCGACGGCGACGCCGGTGAGGCCCAGCGTGCCGCTGCCGGGGTCGAGGGCGTAGCCGCGCTCGCGAATGCGCGCCAGCTCGGCGCGGAGCGCGGCGCCGGTGATCTCGGTGCCGTCGACGGCGCTGCGCGCGGGCACGGCGGTCGCGAGGATCGCGTCGAGCTCGTCGGCGGGCAGTCCGGCGAGGAGCGCCTTGCCGGACGCGGTGAAGACCGCGGGCAGCCGGGAGCCGAGCGGCGTGCCGAACCGGTACGGCACCCGGCCCTCGTGCCGCGCGAGGTAGAGGGCGTGGGCCCCGTCGAGCATGGTGATCTGGACCAGCTCGCGGTGCAGCACGGGCGACGCGGAGATCACCGGGAAGAACTCGCGGACCTGGTTGAACTGCAGCGCGTACGCGCCGCCGATCTCCGCAGTGCGGCGGCCCAGGGAGAAGCCTCCGGGCACGCGGCGGATCATGTCGCCGTCCTCGAGGGCCTGGCAGAGGTTGGCGCACGAGGACTTGGCGATGCCGAGGCCGCGGGCCAGGTCGCTGAGGCTCAGGGCCGGGCTCTCGGACTCGGCGAGCAGCGCGAGGATGCCGATCGCGCGGGTCACCGCGGGCGCCGGGGCCCGCGTCCCCTCCGGCGAGGCCATCAGTAGAACTCCACCGTGTCGACGACGTTCGCCATCAGCGCACCGTCGAGCAGGGCGGTCGCGTTGCGGGCGAAGAGGCGGGCGATGCGCGTGCCCTCCTGCCGGCTGAGCGCCGCGGTGTGCGGGCTGGCGAGCACGCGGGGGTGGCCCCAGAGCGGGCTCTCCTGTGGCAGCGGCTCGGTCGCGAAGACGTCGAGGGCGGCGAAGCCGACCCGCCCGTCGTCCAGCGCGGCGAGCAGTGCGTCCTCGTCGATGACGGTGCCGCGGCCCACGTTGGTGAGCAGGGTGCCGGGGCGCAGGCCCGCGAGCAGCTCGGCGCCGATGAGCTTCTCGGTGGCGGCGGTCCCGGGCAGGGTCACGACGATGGCGTCGGCCTGCGCGGCCGCCTGGGCGAGGTCGTCGAGCGGGATCACGCGGTCGACGTTCTCCACGGGGCGGCCGCTGCGGGAGGTGCCCCAGACCGTCGATCCGCAGGCCTTGAACCGGGCGGCGGTCGCGGCACCGATGCCGCCGAGGCCCACGATGAGCACCGTCATCTCGTCGAGGTGGCGCATCGCCCAGCGCTCGGCGGGCCAGTGCCGGGCGGCCTGGTCGGCCTCGAGGCGGCGCAGGTCCTTGGCGCCCGCGAGGATCCCGAACAGGGCGAACTCGGCCAGCGTCGACCCGTGCACCCCGGCGCTGGTGGTGAAGGCGACGCGCTCCAGCTCGGCAGGTGTCAGGCCCGCGGCGCGGACCTGGGCGCCGCCGCCGGCCGCGGTCGCGTGCACCCAGCGCAGCGACGGGTTCGCGCGGACGGTCGCGGCCAGCCGCGCGGGCTGCACGTCGGGGATGCCGAACAGGGCGTCGGCGCCGTCGAGCAGCGCGGTGAAGGCCTCCTCCTGCGCGGGGGTGCGGGCGAAGGCGGGGTCGCCCTCCCAGTCGGCGTCCCACCGGGCGGGCCGGTTCAGCGTGTGGTCGCGCAGCAGCTCGACGCGCGGCTCGAGCCGCTCGATGAGCAGGCAGTCGTCCTCGGGCAGGTCGACGGCGAGGGCGGCGCGGAGCGTGGAGGTCATGGGGCAAGTCTAGTCAATCGGCCAACATATTGAACGCGATTCGCTAGGTTGGACGAATGACGGAGGTTTCGGACCCCCTCAGCGGGGTGACGGTCGGCGTGATCGGACTCGGCGCCATGGGCGCCCCCATGGCGCGACACCTGGCCCGCGGGCACGGGGGCGTGCACATCACCGCCCGGCGCCCGCGCCCCGACCTCGTCGCCGACGGTGCCGTCCAGCACGACGACGCCGCGTCGCTCGCCGCCGTCGCCGACGTCGTGCTCCTCATGCTGCCAGATCTGCCCGAGGTGGAGGAGGTGCTCGCGGGCGGGCTGCTCGCGGGCGACCGCCCCCTCCTACTGCTCATCGGGTCCACGTCCTCCGCGCCCGGGGTCCGCACCCTCGCCGAGCGCCTGGACCGCGAGACCGCGGGCCGGGTCCGCGTCGTCGACACCCCCGTCTCGGGCGGCGACGACGGCGCGATCGCCGGCACCCTGTCGATCATGATGGGCGGCGCCGAGGAGGACTGCGCCCTCGCCGCGGCGGTGCTGGCGCCCTGCGGCACCCCGGTGCGGCTCGGGCCGCTCGGGGCGGGGCAGGTCGCGAAGGCCTGCAATCAGCTGGTGGTCGCCGCGACGATCGCCGCCCTGGGCGAGGCGACGGTGCTGGCCGACCGGTCGGGCATCGACCTGGGCACGATGTGGGACCTGCTCGGCGGGGGCTACGCCGCCTCGCGCCTGCTGGACACGCGCAAGGAGAAGCTGGTCACCGGCGACGACGCCCCGTCGGGGATGGCGAAGTACCTGCTCAAGGACCTGAAGTCGGGCGCGGAGGTCGCGGCCGCCACCGGTACGGAGGCGGCGCTGCTGCCCGCCCTGCTGGCCGAGTTCGAGGAGATCGTCGCCGCCGGGCTGGGCGAGCGCGACATGTCCGTCACCCGGCGGTTCGTGGCCGAGCGTCGGGCACCGGAGTAGGGGCTCACGGCTCCTTGGGGATCTGCCAGGTGCCGTTGGCGTTGCAGCTGAGCACGAAGCCCTGGCTGCGCTCGAGCGCGAGCTTGCCGACGGCGTATCCGGCGCAGCTCTCGCCGATGCTGCCGCGGGCGTAGTCGCTGATGTCCGGGTCGGCGTGGGCGGGGGCCGCGGCGACGATGAGGGCGACTCCGGCTGCGGAGGCGATCGTGGCTGTCTTGATGAATGTGCGCATTTCGCACCACCTTTCGTCCCTGCTAACGCTAGGAACTGCGGTGTCACGGCACATCCGGGCCGGGCCCCCACGTTTCGGGGAGGCGCCTCAGGGGTGGGCCCCTAGTCCTTCCGGGGGATCCGGTCGGGGCTCAGATCAGGCGGCGGGTGAGCTCGTCCGGGGCGTGCCGCAGCACGGCGCCGAGCGGGGTCCACGGCCACGACGGGACGGCCGCCTCCTTCGGCTCGCGGTCGATGGCCTTGACGAGGGCCTTGACCCCGTCGTCGAGCGACGACTTCATGGACGTCTTCACGCCCTTGTTGATGTCGGTCTCGATGAAGCCGGGCTTGATGACGGTGACCGTGATATCGCTGCCCGCGAACTCGGCCTGCAGCCCCTCCCCCAGGGCCGTGAGGCCGGCCTTGCTGGCGGAGTAGGCGGCCTGCGCCTTCGGCATGCCGCGCTGCCCGGCGATGGAACTGATGAGCACGAGGTGGCCGCGGCCCTGCGCGCGGAAGATCTCGAGCACCGCCTCGGCCTGCACGAGAGCGCCGGTGAGGTTGGTCTGCACGGTCTCCAGATTGGCGTACGCCTTGCCGGTGCCGAGCGGCGCGCCCTTGCCGATGCCGGCGTTGACGATCGCGCGGTCGAGGCCGCCGAGCCGCTCGACCACGTCGCCGATGGCGACGGGCACGGCGTCGAAGTCCGTGACGTCGAGCCGGCCGATCTCCACCGCGCCCGCCTTGGGGCAGGAGCTGAGCTCGGCGCGCAGGGCCTCCAGCCGATCGAGGCGCCGCGCGAGGAGACCTACGTCCTCGCCACGCTCCGCATACGTCCGAGCCATGCCTTCGCCGAGACCGGAGCTGGCTCCGGTGATGAGGATCCGCATTCCCCCACCCTATCCACGCCGTGGGCGTCCGCGCCGGTGCCGGCGTGCGCGTCGCCGCCGTGCGCGCCGGAGTGCGCCCCGCCGCGGGCGAGCGCGGGGCCGCCGAGGCCGGTGCGCGCGAACAGCTGGATCAGCGGGCCGACGCCCACCGCGTAGAGCACGGTGCCGATGCCGAGGGTGCCGCCGAGGAGGAAGCCGACGATCACGACCAGCACCTCCATCGACGTGCGCACCACGCGCACCGAGCCGCCGGTGCGGGCGACGAGCCCCGTCATCAGGCCGTCGCGCGGGCCCGGTCCCATGCCCGCGCCGATGTAGAGCACCGTCGCGAAGGCGTTGAGCACGATGCCGCCGAGCATCATCGGGACCGCGACGACCAGCGCGGGGTTCTCCGGGAACAGGGGCGCCATGGTGTCGAAGGCGACGCCGATGACGATCACGTTGGCGACGGTGCCGAAGCCCGGCTTCTGCCGGATCGGGATCCACGCGAGCAGCACGAGCGCGCCGACGACGATCGACGTCACCCCCACCGACAGGCCGATCTTCTCCGCGAGCCCCTGGTGCAGCACGTCCCACGGCATGTTGCCGAGGCCCGCGCGCAGGATCGCGACCATCGCCGTCCCGTACAGCCACAGGCCCACGAACAGCTTCACGAGTCGAATCATCATGACACCCACCCTGGCGCCAAGTGGCATGACAATCCATAGCCAGTTCTGAAATACTGGCCTCATGTTCCCGTCAACTGGCACTGTCGGCGCGGCCGCCCTGGTCCGCCAGCTCGGCTCCTGGAAGGCCGACGGTCCGCGCCCGGCCTACCTCGCGCTCGCCGAGGCGCTGCGCCTGCTGGTCCTGGACGGGCGGGTCCCCGTCGGGACCGCGCTGCCGAGCGAGCGCGCCCTGGCCGCGCACCTCGAGGTCAGCCGCACGACGGTGACCACCGCCTACGCCGAGCTCCGCGACAGCGGGCACCTCCAGTCCCGGCAGGGCGCGCGCAGCGTCCTCTCGCTGCCGCACGCCGTGCCCGCCGAGCCCGCGGACACCGGCCCCGAGGCCGACCTGATCCGGCTGAACATCGCGGCACCGTCGGCCCCCGACCAGATCGTGCACGACGGCTACCGGCACGCGCTCGAATGCGCGCCGCCCTACCTCGCGGGGATCGGCCTCTACCCCGGCGGCGTGCGGGCGCTCAAGGAGGCGATCGCGCGGCGGTACACCGACCGCGGCCTGCCCACCTCGGAGGAGCAGATCCTGGTGACCTCCGGCGCGCAGCACGCGCTGCGCGTCGTGCTGGACACGCTGGTCCATCCGGGCGACCGCGTCGTCATCGAGCAGCCGACGCACCACGGCACGATCCTCGCGCTGCGCCGGCACAACGCGCGGCCCGTCGCCGTGGGGCTGCACCCGGAGCACGGCTGGGACCTCGACCAGCTCGAGGCCGTCGTGAAGCAGCAGAATCCGCGGATCATCTTCACCATCCCCGACTTCCACAACCCGACGGGGCTGCTGCTCGACGAGGCCGGGCGGCGGCGGCTCGGCGAGATCTCCGCCCGCTACCGCGTGCCCGTGGTGGTCGACGAGACGATGGCGGAGCTCGCACTCGACGTTCCCGCTCCCCCGCCGGTCGCCGCGTTCGCGCCGCGCGGCGCCCGGATCATCACGCTCGGGTCCGCGAGCAAGACCATCTGGGCGGGCCTGCGGGTGGGCTGGATCCGCACCGAGACCTCCCCCGATTCGCTCACCGCCGCCCGCTACGACATGGACCTCGCGGGCGCCGTCTTCGAGCAGCTCGCCGCCGGCTACGCCCTCGACCACCTCGCCGACTTCCTCCCCGGGCGGCTCGACTCGCTGCGGGCGGCGCGGGCGGTCGCGCTGGACGCGGTCGCCGAACACCTTCCCGGGGCGACGGTCTCCCCCGGCGTCGGCGGGCTGTGCCTGTGGGTGACGCTGCCGCGGCCCGTCGGGACCGCCACCGCCGCGGCCGCCGCGGGGCTCGGGGTGCGCATCGCCGCCGGCTCCGCCTTCGGGGTCGACGGTGCCCTCGAGCGCAACATCCGCATCCCCTTCTCGCTGCCGCCGGACCAGCTCGCCCAGGCCATCGAGCTGGTGGGCACCGCGTACCGTCGGGCGACGGGGGGCGCGACGATGCCGGACCTCGAGGGCCAACTCGTCGTGTGAAGTGGACCACTCCCGGGAATCGTCGGGACCGCGGTCCGGTTGAACGCCTCAGAACCGACGACCTCCGCTGGAAGGGACCCCACCATGGGACAGAACAACACCGCACGTGACCTCGGGCTCCTCGCCCTGCGTACCGCCGTCGGCGGCGCCCTCGCGTACCACGGCTCGCAGAAGCTGTTCGGATGGTTCGGCGGCCACGGCCTGGAGGCCACCGGCCAGGGCTTCGAGTCCATGGGCTTCGCGCCCGGCAAGCCCAACGCCGCCCTCGCCGGCGCGGGCGAGCTGGCCGGTGCCGCCCTCGCACTCGGCGCCGCGACCCCGCTGGCCGCGGCCGGCGGCGTGGGCGCGATGCTGGTCGCCGCCGAGGTCCACCGCCCGCAGGGCTTCGCCGCGCAGAGCGGCGGCAACGAGTACCCGATCACCCTCGGCGTCGCCGCTGCCGCGCTGGCCCTCACCGGGCCCGGCAAGTACTCCGTCGACCACCTGCTGGGCGACCGCCTGAACAAGCCGTGGCTCGCGGCCGTCGCCCTGGGCGGCGCCGTCGCCGGCGGCGCGGTCACCATCGCCCGCCGCAACGCCGCGCTCGCGCAGGCCGAGGCCGTTTCCCAGGAGATCGAGGACGAGGCCGCCGAGGGCGACTTCCTGCTCGGCGACTACGACCCGGAGACGGGCACGAACGACGGCGCGGACAAGCTCATCAAGTAGTCCCCGCCGCCGCGGCACTCACCGGCCGCGAGAGAGCGAATGCCGCCGGACCCCTCACCCAGGGTCCGGCGGCATCGTCGTCTGTGCGCGGGCACGCAGCTCAGAATCTCCAGTTCTACGGGACCACACGTGTTCCAGCGCACGTGCGACGCCGCAGAAGGCGACATCGTGAGGAGCCCGGCCTCAGCGGAACAGCCCGGCCCCTAGGAAGTCGTCCGCACCCCGCACTCCGGGGACGGCGAAGAAGTAGCCGCCGCCGAAAGGCGTCACGTAGTCGGTGAGCGGCTCGTCGATCAGGCGCTTCTGCACCTCCTCGAACTGCGCCTCGACGTCCTGCTGGAAGCACAGGAAGACGTGGCCGCACGCCATGTTGCCGTTCATGTCCAGACCCAGGTCGTAGTTGTACGACCGCCGCACCAGGCGCTGCTTCTCCGTCTTCTCGCCCTCGCGCGGGTTCGCGAGGCGGATGTGCGAGTCCATCGGGATCACGTCGCCCTCGGGGTCGGCGGCGAAGTCGGGCTCGTCGGTCTCGGCGGCGCCGTCCAGCGGGGCGCCGGAGTCGCGGCGCCGGCCGAACATGCCCTCCTGCTCGGCGATCGAAACGCGGTCCCAGAACTCGACCATCATCCGGATCAGCCGCACCACGAAGTACGTGCCGCCGGTCGCCCACGCGGGCTCGCCGCCGCCGGTCACCCAGATCAGCTCCTCCGCCTGCGAGCCGACGGGGTTGGCGCTGCCGTCCTTGAAGCCCATGAGGTTGCGCGCCGCGCCCTCGGGCCGCGGCGGTGCACCGTAGCCCTGCATCTTCCACCGCAGCTGCATCGCGCCGCGGGTGTGCTTGGCGATGTCGCGCAGCGCATGGTGCACGGTGTCGGGGTTGTTGGCGCAGAACTGCAGCACCAGGTCGCCGTGCATCTGTGCGGCGTCCGGCTGGTCGTTGGGGAACACCGTCATCGGCTTGAGCTTCGCGGGCTTCTTCGCGCCCAGCCCGAACCGGTCGTCGAAGAGCGACGAGCCCACCCCGAGCGTGATCGTCAGCCCGTCGGCGGGGACCACGGGCCCGAGCACCGCGCTGTCCGCGGGCGGCTTGCCCACGCCCAGGTTCGCCGGGGTGCCGCCCGCGGTGAGGAACCGCGCCCGCTCGGTGATGGTCCGCAGCAGCTTCTCCAGGCCCGCGCGATCGGTGATCACGTCGAAGGCCGCGACCATGAGCGCCGCCTGCTTCTCCGCCGGGGCGGGCGTCAGGATGCCGGACTGGTGCTCGCCCTCGAACGGGTAGGAATCGCGCACCGTCGGGCCCGAGGACTGCGCCGCGTCGCTGCGCGCACCCCCGGCCAGCACGCCGCCGACGGCGGCCACACCCACGGCGCCGACCGCCGCGCCCTGCAGGAACTTCCGCCGGCCGGTGCCGGTCGTCGTCTCATCGCTCATGCTTGGGGATCTCCAGGAGGTTGGGCACGGCGGACAGGGTCTCGAGGGCCTGCCCGACGGTGCCGTTGATCTTCTGCCGCAACGCCAGCGGCGGAGCCTCGAGCGGCGGGTAAGTGCCGTCGGGCCGCTTGACGGCGTCGAGGGCCTTGGTGATGTCGTCCAGCTCGCGGCGCGCCGTGGGCAGCAGGTCGGGCACGCGGGGCGCGAGCAGCGGCTCGAGCACGCGGAGCACGGCGCGGGTGGCCTCGACGTCGGCGGCGGTCGCGGCGTAGCCGGCGTGCGCGCCCTGGTCGCTGACGCCGGTGAGGTGGTCGCGCAGCGCGTCCTCGAGGATCTCCTGCGCGCGCTTGGTGAGAGTGATCGGGTCGCCGGCGATGTCGTCGGTGCGCAGGTCGGTGCGGACCTTCGCGAGCCCCTCGAGAGTCTTGTCGACCTGCGCCGTCAGCGCGGCCGACGGTTCCCCGGTCCACAGTCCGTACTCGATGCGCCGGATGCCGGAGAACTCCGGATCGCGGACCCCGTCGGCGAAACCGTCGGGCAGGCCCGCGACGGCCGTCCCGGCCTCGCCGAAGCTGTTGTACGAGGCGCCGACCTTCTCCCACGCGGTCATGGCGTCGAGCCACGCCGCCTTGGCGCCCGCGGTGTCGCCGCCGCCGAGCGCGGCCTTGACGCGATTCAGGGCGGACTCGACGGCGGGGAGCACCGTCAGCACGTAGTCCTGGTACTTCGCGTTCGCGCCGTCGAGGTCGTCCTTGGTCACGCGCGCGACGGCCTTCGGAGCCGCACCGCCGCCGGTCACGGTGAACTGCTCGGAGCGTGTCTCCTTCTGCCCTGCGAGGTAGCAGACGAACCGGTAGCTCCCGCCCCCGAGCGTCGCCGACAGGTCGGCGGTGGTGGCCGGGCCGAGAGTCTCGATCTCGCCGACGACGGCGTCGCCGCTGTCGACCAGGGTGATCTCGCCCGACTTGCCGGACTTGTTGGTGACGGTGATGCGCTGCTGCCCGGCCGAGGCGCCGCTGAACCCCTGGGCGCAGTCCGCCTCGGTGACGGTCACCGCGCCCGCGGCGGCGGGCTTGGCCGGCAGGATCGCGATGATCAGGCCCGCGACGAGCAGCGGCACCAGCACGACGACCGCGGCCGCGAGGCCGGTGCGCGTCCCGGCGAGGCGCGCGGCCCAGGCCTCGAAGCGGCCCTTCTCCTCGGGGGTCGCCGGGGCGGGCTTCGTGCCGAGGAAGATCCCCAGCACGACCACCAGGTAGGCGAGCCACGCGACGACCTGCAGCACCGTCATCTTCGGCGCGAGGTTGGTGATGCCGCCGATGAGTGCCACCCACCACGAGTCGGTGCTGATGCTGCCGGACAGATCGAAGGCGATCCAGGTGCGGCCGGGCAGGACGCCGGCGTTCTGCAGGTCGCCGAGGCCGTAGGCGAGGACGCCCGCGGCCACGACGATGAGCAGGATGGCGGTGTACCGGAAGAACGTGGCGAGGTTGAGCCGCACGGCCTGCCGGTAGAGCAGCACGCAGATGCCGAACGCGACCGCGAGGCCGAGCGCCGCGCCGACGGCGGGGCCCACCGCGTCGCCCGACGCGCGGGCCGCGGTCCACAGGAACAGCGTGGTCTCGAGCCCCTCGCGCGCGACGGCGAAGAACGCGGTGAGCACGAGCGCACCCGCGCCGAGCACCATCGCGGTCTCGACGTCGGCCCGCAGCCCCTTCGACAGCGACGCCGCGGTGCGCCGCATCCAGAAGATCATCATCGTCACGAGCAGCACGGCGAGCACGCTCAGCGTGCCCGCGACGACCTCCCGCGCGGTCGCCGACAGCTCCGACGTCGTGAACGTCAGGATCGCCCCGAAACTCACCGACAACGAGGCCGCGCCCAGCGCGCCCAACCACACCGGCACCCGCGAACCGCCCGACTTCTTCACGGCGGCGAGCAGGATGCTCACGATCAGTCCCGCTTCCAGGCCTTCACGCAGGCCGATGAGGAAGTTCGGGACGGCATCACCCCAGTTCATGCCTAGAAGGTAAGGCACGCCTTCAATCGACTATGCAGCGATGCCTAACCTCAGGGCGGTTTGGGCTCATTTCAGCAGTTTCGACATCCGCCGGTCCGCCAGCACCTTCCCGCCCGTCTGGCAGGTGGCGCAGTACTGGAAGGAGCGGTCGGCGAAGGAGACCTCGCGCACGGTGTCGCCGCACACGGGGCACGGGCTGCCGGTGCGGGCGTGCACCTTCATCCCGGAGCGCTTCTCCGCCTTGAGCGTGGCGACGTGCTGCCCGACGGACCGCTCGACCGCGTCCTCCAGCTCGGACCGCATGGCGGCGTACAGGGCGTCCGCCTGCTGCGCATCCAGGGATTTCGCCGCCGCGAACGGCGAGAGCTTCGCGGTGTGCAGGATCTCGTCGGAGTAGGCGTTGCCGATGCCGGCGATCGTGCGCTGATCGCGGAGCAGCGTCTTGAGCTGGGCGCGCGAGCCGCCGAGGATCGCGCCGAACTCGTCGCGGGTCACGGCCAGCGCGTCGGGGCCGAGCGTCGCGACCATCTCGATCTCCTGCGGGTCGTGCACGATCCACACCGCGAGCCGCTTCTGCGTGCCCGCCTCGGTGAGGTCGAAGCCCTCGCCCTCGGGCCCGACGTGCACGCGCAGCGCGATCGGCGACTTCCCGCCGGGTTTGAGCGGCGTCGGGGAGAGCTTCTCGGACCAGCGCAGCCACCCGGCGCGGGAGAGGTGCACGACGAGGGCGAGGGCCTCGTCGCCCTTCCGCGCATCGAGGATGAAGTACTTGCCGATCCGGCGCGTGCCGGTGGCGGTGGCCCCGACCAGGTCGTGCGGGCCCGGCGCATAGGTCTTGAGCACGGACAGCGCCGCCACGTCGACCCGCCGGACCTGCGTGCCGACGGCCTTGGCGCCCACGTAGTCCGCGATCGCGGTGATCTCGGGAAGCTCCGGCATGGCTCCAATCTAGTGTGGGGGTATGACCTTCTTCGGCCGATCCGAGCATGGCGCCCTGTCCGACATCGAGCTCGCGGCCGAGATCGCCGACGGTGCCGGGCGGATCCTGCAGTCCATCCGGCACGGCTCCCTGCTCGACGACGGGGTGCTGGGCGACACCGGCGACCGCCTCGCGCAGGCCTGGATCGCCCGTGTCCTGCGCCGGCACCGGCCGAACGACGCGGTGCTCTCGGAGGAGGCCCCGGACTCCACGGAGCGACTCTCGGCCGAGCGGGTGTGGGTCATCGACCCGCTGGACGGGACCCGCGACTACGCGGCGCACCGCCCCGACTACGCGGTGCACGTCGCGCTCACGCAGGGCGGGCAGCCGGTGCACAGCGCGGTCTCGCTGCCCGCGATGGACCGGGTGTTCCGCTCCGACACCGTCACCGCGCCGACGGGTGCGCTGACGGGCAATCTCGCCCTCTCGCGCAGCCGCGCGACGCCCGGCATGTTCCGGGTCGCGGACTCATTGGGCCTCACGCCCGTCTCGCTCGGCTCCGCCGGGGTGAAGACGATGGCCGTCGTGACCGGGCAGGTCGACGTGTACCTGCACGCCGGCGGCCAGTACGAGTGGGACTCCTGCGCGCCCGTCGGCGTCGCGCGGGCCGCGGGCCTGCACTGCTCGCGCCTCGACGGCAGCGAGCTGACCTACAACAACCCCGACCCCTACCTCCCCGACCTCGTGGTCTGCCGGCCCGAGCTGGCGGAGAAGGTCCTCGACGCGCTGAACTGAGCGCATGAGCGGGTGGACGGGGTCGGTGCACCTCGGCGTCGGGGCGCTGGCCTACGACGGCGCCGTCGGCACGACGGGGCGGCACCGGCACGCGGCGTGCCAGCTCCTCTCCCTCCGGTCCGGGACGGTCACCGTCACCGTCCAGCCGCCCGACGGTCCGCCGCGCACCCGGGAAGGCGTGACCGCCTTCGTGATCCCGGCGGGCACCGTGCACGCGATCGGCCCGGTCTCGCCGGACGCGGCGGGGCTCACCGTCTACCTCGATCCCGACGCGGTACCGGCTGCCCTCCCCGAGGCGCCGACGGAGGCGGAGCTGCGGGCGCTGGCGACGGCACGGGACGGGCTGCGGCCCGTCCACCCGTACGTCCGCTCGGCGCTGGATGTGGTGGCGCGGCGGCGTTCCGAGGCCCTGTCGCTGACCGCCGTCGCGGCGGAGATCGGGGTGTCGGCCTCGCATCTGAGCCGGCTGTGGCGCCGCGACCTGGGACTGGCCTTCCCCGCATGGGTCCGCTGGTCGCGCCTGCGTGCGATGGCCGAGAAGGTGCGGGACGGCGCGTCCATCACGGACGCCGCGCACGCCGCGGGTTTCGCCGACGGGGCGCACGCCAGCCGGGTGTGCCGGGAGATGTTCGGCCTGTCGCCGCAGCAGCTGCTGGCCGCCCTCGGCTGATCCGATCGATCCGTTCAAGCCCGGCGGCCGGTCCCGCGGCGAGGCTGGACGACATGAAGAACCTTCTCCGCTACGGCTATCCGCTGCTCATGCTCGTCGGCGTGAACGGCGCGATCATCGCGCTCGCCGGCTCGGGCGCCCCGAAGCTCGCGCTCATCGGCGTGGTCCTGGCCGCGATCGCGCTGTCCTTCGCCGCCGAACGCGCCATCCCCTACGAGCGGGCGTGGAACCGCTCGCACGACGACGCGAGCCGCGATGTGGCGCACGTGCTGGTCAACGAGTCGCTGATGCTGGCCTCGCTCGCGGTGATCCCGCTGGTCGCGGCGCTCCGCGGCCCGGGGTCGTGGTGGCCGCACGCGCTGCCCTTCTGGGCGCAGGCGCTGCTCGCGGTGCTGGTCGCCGACCTCGGGATCACCGTGGTGCACATGGCGAGTCACCGGTACGGCTGGCTGTGGCGGCTGCACGCCGTGCACCACAGCGTGACGCGCTGCTACGGGCTCAACGGGCTGATGAAGCACCCGCTGCACCAGACACTGGAGACGATCGGCGGCGTCGCACCGCTGCTGGTCCTCGGCATGCCCGTGCCGGTCGCATCGGCGCTCGCGGCGATGGTCGCGGTGCAGCTGCTGCTGCAGCACTCCAACGCCGACTACCGCGTCGGGCCGCTGCGGTCCGTGCTGGCGCTCAACGAGGGGCACCGGTTCCACCACCAGCGCGAGGCCGGGGCGGGCGACGTGGACTTCGGCCTGTTCACCCTGCTCTGGGACCACCTTTTCGGCACGTACGTCCTCGACCGACGCCGTCGCTTCACCAGTGCCGACCTCGGCATGGCGGCCAAGCCCGAGTACCCCACCGGCTACCGCGCGCAGCTCGTCGCGCCGTTCACCGCGGCGGGCGGCTGCGGGGAGATGACCCCGCTGCCGCGCCGGACGGTGCGCGACCGGCTTCAGTCCGCGGGCCGGCGGAGCAGGTAGACGTCCATGATCCAGCCGTGCTTCTCGCGGGCCTCAGCGCGGGTGCGGGCGATCAGGTCGCCCACCTCGCCGACGGGGCCGTCGACGAGGATCTCGTCGGGCGTGCCCAGATAGGCGCCCCAGTAGATGTGGTCCGTCGGCTCGGCGGTCTCGCGGAAGGTGCAGTCCGCGTCGAGCATCACGACGGTGTTGCGGCCGTCGTCGTCGTGCAGGCGGCGGCCGGTGGTGATGTGGATCGGCTCGCCCACCCGGTTGAGCAGGATCGCGTGCGCGGCGGTCAGGGCCTGCACGCTGGTGATGCCGGGGATCACCCTCGGTGCCAGCGGCAGCGTCCGGCCGACGCGCTCCAGGACCCGCAGCGTCGAGTCGTACAGCGACGGGTCGCCCCACACCAGGAAGCCGGCGTTCCCGTCCTCGGGAACGTTCTCGGCGATCGCCGCGGCCAGCGCGGCGGCCCGGGCGTCGTGCCACGCGCCGACGTTGGCGGCGTAGGCACCGTCGGGCCGCGAGGCGCCGCGCTCGGCGGACCGGTCCCGCGGCGGGTCGGGCACGAGCACGACGGGGGTGTCGGGCGCGTGCCGGTCCACGATCTCCTGCCGGATCCCGGTGAGCGTGCCCGCATTCGGCTTGTCGAGGACGAACAGGGCGTCGGCGGCGCGCATCGCGTCGATCGCGCCCACGGTGACGTGCCCGGGGTCGCCGGCGCCGATGCCGATGACCAGAGCTGTGCGGGTCACGCGATCGGCTCGCTGTACATGTTGAGCGTCGCGGTGAGCAGGTCGATCCGGTTCTGCTTGAGGGTGGCGTTGTCCGGGTCGATCACGCAGTACGACGCGGTGCCCTCGTGCACGGCGAGCAGCGCGTAGCCGAGCGCCTCGGGCTTGGTGACGCGACGGCCGGCGGCCTCCAGCACGTGCATCACGGTGGGGATCATGTTCGCCAGGAGCATCTGCTGCGCGTCGCGGACCGTCTGGTTGAGCTCGGGCGTGCGGGTGCACAGCGCCACGAAGTCGCCGTTCACGCGCTGCCAGCGCTCGTTGACGGGGATCGCGCGGACGGCCATCTCGATGAGCTTGCCGTAGTCGGCGCCCTGCACGGCGTAGGTGTCGACCACCTTCGCCATGATGTCCATGATCCACTGGACGTGGTAGCGCCAGACCTCGATGAACAGCTCCTCGAGGCTGGTGAAGTTCGAGTAGAACGCGCCGCGGGTGAACCCCGCCGCCTCGCACACCATCTTCACGTTCGTGGCGCCGTAGCCGTTCTGGGCGAAGACGAAGTAGGCGGCGCGGATGAGCTTGCGCCGGGTGCGCGCCCGGCCCTTCGGATCGTCGTCCGTCAGGAGCGCCGCGGTCATCCCGCCGTCCCGGCGGGACAGAATGTGCTGCGCTGTGTCATCGGCTCAGTGTACCCGTCGGTAGCCTCGGCTTCAGCGGTACTTCAGCGACCGCCAACCGCGAGGTCCTAGCGTTGTGGACATCACGTCGTAGGAGGTCCGCAATGCCCGATTCACCGCCCGCATCCGCATCCGGCGCGGCCCGGATCGCCGGGCTCGTCCTCGCCGTGGCGGGCGCCGTCGGCCTCGTGATCGCGGCCTTCCTCGACTGGTATCGGGTGACCGCGAGGCCACCCGAGGGCGCATCGGCCGCGGCGTTCGCCCTACTCGAGGCCCGGGTCAGCGGGATCGGCGCGGTCACCATGCCCGCGTTCGGCGACGTCGACGTCTCGTCCTCCGTACCGAACGACGTCGCGTGGGGCGGATGGGTCGCCATCGGGCTCGCCGTGGCCGTCGTGCTCCTGGCGGCGGTAGCGGCCCTCGGGCCCGCCGGGCAGCGACGCCTCGGCGCCGCGGGGGCCGTCGTCGTCGGCGTGGCTGGGATCGCCCTCGGCGTGTACGCGGCGGTCGTCCCCGTCGGCACGCAGACGATGACGGTCGAGGACCTGAGCCTGCAGGTCGACACGAAGGCGGGCGTCGGCCCCTACGCTGTGATCGTCGCCGCCGTGATCTCGACGCTCGGCGCCCTCGCGCTGCTCCTCGCCCGACGGTCCGCCCCCGCCACCGTCGCGCACCCCGCGCCGCAGGCACCGCAGTTCCCGGCGTCGCCCTTCGGTCCCGCCGCCCAGACGTCCGGCGGTCCGATGACCGGCGCTCAGCAGCCCGGCGGCCAGATCCCGGGCGCACGGCTTCCCGGCGCCCCGCTGCCGGCCGCGCCGATTCCTCCCCACGACGCGTCGCTGGCACCGTCGAACCCGCAGTACCCGCCCGCGGATGCGGGCTGGGCACGCCCCGTCGCGCCGCCGATGCCGGCGCACACGCCTCCCCCGCTCCCCTCCCCGGTGCCCGACGAGCAGACCCGGACCGCCGTGGCGCCCGTGGCGCAACGCCGCCCGCAGCCGGACTGGGACCGGAACTGGCCCGGCACGGTTCCGCCGAAGCCGGGGCCGGTCACCCCGTCGGAGCAGCACACGCAGGTCGTGAAGCGGCCGCCGCGCCCGGTGAAGGTCTCGCCGAAGCCCGAGACCGAGGCGATCCCGCGCCGCGACCCGCGCTTCGACAGCCCCACGCAGCCCTGATCAGCCGGCGTCGCCCTCGAGCTCGGCGACGCGGGCGCGCAGTCGGTCGATCTCGGTCTGCAGCTCGGCCTCGCGCTCCGCGGCGACCTTCTGGTACGCCGCCCCGAGCTGCTTGATGTAGTCGCGGTCGAAGCGCGGGATGATGCTGCGCTGGCAGTTCCAGTCGAAGGCCTCGACGGCGATCTCGATGACCCGGCGGTCCGCAGTCTCGCGCACCGTGCCGCGGCCGAAGACCTTGAGCCGCACGCGCCGCGGGTAGTCGACGAAGAACATAGCCAGCCGGTCGTCGTCGGCGAGGTTGCCGAGGGTGACGAACTGGTTGTTGCCGGGGATGTCGATGAAGCCGAGCCGCCCGGTCGTGGGGTCGTGCTGCACGAAGCCCGCCGGGCCGCTGCGGTACTGCAGGTAGGGCCAGCCCTGCGGGGTCACGGTGGCGAGGCAGAACTGGTCGGCGCGGGTGATCATGAGCAGCTCGCGGTCGGTGAGGGCCTGCGGCCCGTCGTCGCCCCGTTCGAGCTGACGGCCGTATGCCACGTAGCTGCCGTTGCGGCGCTGGCGTTCCAGGGCGTCGTCGCCGAAGACCAGGTGGTGGTAGTGATTGTTCGGCACGGCTTCACGGTAGCGCGCACCGCTAGGATGGCTCCTCGTGGCGGACGAGATCGTGATCTACACCGACGGCGCGTGCTTGGGGAATCCCGGGCCGGGAGGCTGGGGCGCGGTGCTGCGCTTCGGCGAGCACCAGAAGGAGCTGTACGGCGCCGAGAAGGACACGACGAACAACCGCATGGAGCTGATGGGCGCCATCTCCGCGCTCGAGGCGATCACCCGGCCGATGCCCGTGGTGCTCTACACCGACAGCTCGTACGTGAAGAACGGCATCACCAAGTGGATCGCCGGCTGGAAGCGCAACGGCTGGAAGACTTCCGCGAAGCAGCCGGTGAAGAACGCCGAGCTGTGGCAGCGCCTGGAGCAGGCCGCCGCGCAGTACGAGATCGACTGGCGCTGGGTGAAGGGGCACGCGGGTAACGAGGGCAACGAGCTCGCCGACCAGCTGGCCTCGCGCGGCGCCCAGGAGGCGCGGGACGCCTAGTCGCGCTCCGAACGTCGAGTTCTGCGACGCCGGACAGGTCCCTGCGCACCTCGAGGTCCCGAGAACTCGACGTTGGGAAGCAGGCGACGCTTCGTGGGTCGTTGCGCGGGGCGCAGCCTCGGCGGCGCATCGGCCGTGCGGGCGCGGACCCGCGTGCCCGGGGCGGCGGCCGGCGTCGCGCCCGGGTCGGCGAACCGGCGGGTCCACTTCGTGCCGTTCCACCAGCGCATCCGCGCGGCGTCCTCGGGATCGGGGTACCAGCCGGCGGGGGCGACGGGCGGCGGCAGGTCGGCCCGGCGCGGTAGCGACAGGCCCGCGGGGACGCGGGCGGCCGGGAGCTTGAGGACGGGCACGCGACCGGCGGCGGAGGACTTGCGCCGGGTCCGCACCGACGGGGCCACACTCACCCTGACCGGCCCGACGTCGGTACTCGCGCGAATCGCCATGCCCCGATCATGCGCCGGTCAGGCCGCGCTCAGCTCCAGAATCGCGATCTCCGGCGGCGCGGCCACGCGCACGGGCGGCCCCCACGCGCCGGCGCCGCGGCTGGTGTAGACGGGCATCCCGTCGACGGACTCCAGCCCCTGCAGCGCCGGCTGCTGCAGCCGGACGAAGTACCGGAAGGGCCAGATCTGGCCGCCGTGCGTGTGCCCCGCGACCTGCAGATCCGCGTCGCGCTTCGCGAACTCGCGGCCCTGCAGCGGCTCGTGCGCGATGGCCACCGTGAAGTCGGCGGGATCGACGCCGGCGAAGGCCGCGTCGTAGTCCACCTCGTGCGGGGCCTTGCCCGTCCGGTCGTTGGCGCCCACGATGGTCACCGTCGCGCCGCCCCGCTCGAGCCGCGCCGACCCGTTGGTCAGCGGGGTGACGCCGACGTCGCGCCACCGCTGCACCCAGTTCACGACGTCACCCGCGTAGTACTCGTGATTGCCGGTCACGGCGAAGACGCCGAGCGGGGCGCGCAGGTCGCGCAGCGGCGTCAGGTCGTCGCCGATCTGGGCGACGGTGCCGTCGATGAGGTCACCGGCCATCAGCACCACGTCGGGCCGCTCGGCGTTGGCCCGGTCGACGACGCCCTGCACGAACCCGCGGCTGCGCACCGGGCCGGCGTGGATGTCCGTGATGAGCGCGACCTTGAGCGGGCCGAACGCGGCGGGCATCGACGCGAGCCGGATCTGGGTGTGCGTCACGCGCGGCGTCGCCGCCTCGACCAACCCGTACAGCGTCGCGGCGACGGCGCCGACCACGCCCACGCGGGCGACGACGCGACGGAGCGGCGCACCGTCGAACCCGGGGCGGACGAGCCGCACCAGCCGGGTGAGGACCCACAGCACACCGAGGACGAGCAGGGTGAGGAGCAGGTAGAAGACCGTCGCGAGCCAGGTGAGGCCCGCGGCGCTGATCCAGCGGACGCGGTCGGGGGCGATCACGCCCGCGCCCGCGAGCAGGCCGACCGCGCTGCACGCCGTGAGGACCACCGCCACGGCGACGGCGACGTTCCCGGCGCCGCGCGCCGGCCGGGTCGCCCACCGCCGGACCACGCGACGCTGCACGAGAGCCAGCGAGCCCAGCGTGACGACCAGTAGTACTGAGATCCCGATCGGCACGCGGCCATCCCCCCTCGTGATGCTGCAAACTCGGACATCCGAATGTACCCGGCGGGCTCCGCGTGGCTACACTCGTGCCGCACGCCCTCGTAGCTCAGTCGGATAGAGCGGATCTCTCCTAAAGATCAGGTCGCAGGTTCGATTCCTGTCGGGGGCACTCTGACCAGCAGAAACACCGCGCCAAACAGGCGCGGAGAGCGCGAACTCTGCGCTTATTCAACGGAAACGCCGGCCGCTCGATCTAGCGCGTCGGCGACCTCGCGGTGCATCGTGTTCCGCTGCATGTACGTGTCCTGAGTCATCGACGGCCGCGCGTGTCCGAGCTGGTCAGCGGCGATTCTGGCCGAAAGCCCGGCGTCGTCCACGGCGGTCGCGACGGTCTTGCGGAGGCTGTACAGCGTCACGTCGTCGCCGAGTCCCAGGTACCGCCGGGAGTCCCGGAATCGGCCCGCCACGTTCACCGGATCGCGGAGCGTCCCCACTGCCGAGGGGAACAGCCAGCCGAATTGGGCGCCCTCGCGCTCGAGCCGCGCGCGCAGCATCGCCACGGCGAACCGGGGCAACGGCAGCGGCCGCCCGGACCCGGCCTTCGTGCCGGCCTCCCAGACGAGCCCTTGCCCCTTCGCGCGGTAGATGTGGCCTTCCAGCACCACGGTGGCGTCGTCGAGGTCGATGTCGGACCAGCGGAGCGCCAGCAGCTCGCCCGTGCGGGCACCGGTCGCCGCGGCGAGGACGATCACGTCGGCGAGATCCCAGCGGCGGCAGCGGTGCGATGTGCGCACGCGCTTGAGCAGCCGCGGCAGGTCTGCACCGTCGACCGCCCGTGAGCCCTTCGTCTGCTTCGCCTTGCGCCGGGACTTGCGGACCGCCCCGAGCTCGTTGACCGGGTTCGTCCCGATCGCTCCAGCCAGCACGGCGTCCTGCATCACGGCCCGCAGCTGCATCCGGGCCTGCTTCTCGCGGACGGCACCGTGGTCGCTGGCGATGCCGCGGAGGATGTCGAGGGCGAGGCCGGCGGTCAGCTCGCCGACGCGGACCTCGGCGGTTCGGCGCTTGAGGATGCCGGCGGCGTCGCGGTAGGTGTCGATGGTGCGGGGCGCGTAGTCGCCACTCTCGGCGATCCGCTCGAGGTAGGCGTCGAGCAGCGCCGGGACGAGCGTGCCCGTCGTGATCGTGCCCGTGCTGGCGTTGCCGATGCGGTCGAGGTGGTCGAGGAGCGCCTTCTCGGCGGCCGCGCCGTACTCGTCGACCTGTCCGTCGGGCGTGCGGCGTTCGACGGGGCGCGTGACGCCGTCGGTGCCGCGGTATCGGCAGTACGCACGCCACTTCCCGGGGGCGAGCTGCGTCCGGGTGATCTTGCCGTGCGCGCCGATCCGCAGCGGCGGCCTACCCGCCATCCCCGAACCTTCCCGCGTCGCGCCCCCTGCTGGCGGAGCCCAACGACTTCTGATACTCCGAGACCAGCTCTTCACGCTCCGCCCGAAGCTCTGCGAGCTGCGCTCGCTCCGCCTCGATGTCACCCGTCACGGGCAGCCTGCTGAATCCCGGGCCGAGGTTCGTGTACCCACGCTCAAGATCGCGAATTCGTGCGTCCTGCTGGCCGATCAGGTCGTCGAGCTGGACCAGCCGCAGCGGGATGCGCATGGTGTCGTCGGTCCACATCATGTCTCCGTCAGACCAAGTCCCCTCGGGCATCGGGGGCATGACCTCGAGAGCGCCGACCGTCGCTCCGGCACCCAGAAACCACCGCAGACCTTTGAGGCCCTTCATCGTGTGCCCCGGTACAACTTCCGTGTCCGCCAGAACATTCGGGAACAGCAGCGCCAGCGGAGGCATGTCGAGCGCTACTGCGATTGCCGCCAGCTCAGGCAGCGTCGCGTCACGAGTTCCCGCCTCGATCTTGCCGAGCGCGACCCGATGAACAGGCGTACCCAGCTCACGGGTCCGCTCGGAGACCTTGACCGCACTGAGCCCCAATCGCTCGCGCCGCACTGTGATCGCCTGACCCACCACCTGACCCCAACTGTCGCTCATCTCAACAGGGTTGCACACATATCGCGACAGCTCATGCTACTGTTCGAAACAGCGACACACTCTGTCGCATATCACGACAGGAGCAGACCGTGACCACACCAACCACCACCGCCACCGTGTGGCTGACCCGCGCCGAACTGGCCGCTCGCTGGAAGATCCCCGTGCAGACCCTCGCCGGCTGGGCGGCCTCCGGGAAGTCCGGGCCGCAGTACGGACCGGCGTTCACCAAGCTGGGCCGCCACGTCCGGTACCGCCTCGCCGACATCGAAGCGTGGGAAGCCGCGCAGGAGCAGGCGCCCACCGAGCCCCACGGTGGTGATGCAGCGTGAGCACCGACGATCCGACGTACAGCGAAGCCCTCGAAGCCGCGGCGAAGCGAGCCGGGCTGCTCATCGGCCGCAGGACCATCGCCGGGCACGTCACCCTGGTGTGGTGCGACCGCTTGGGCGCGGCCTGCCCCGAGCCCGCCGACATGCGGGACCGGCCCCGCCACCGGCACCGCGAGATCCGGCGCCTGCCCGCCCGCGTCGCCATCTACTGGATGGACAACTGCCCCGACGCCGTCGAGGCCGCGAAGCGCAACGGCCTGGCGACCGGCGGGCGCACCGAAGCCGCTCCCGGATCCAGCGGCCCGATCGTCGGCGACGTCGACCAGGTGATCGGCCGAGCCGAGACGGACGGTTCCCGATGACGCCCGCGATGCTGCTCGCCTTCATGGGCGTGCTGGCCGTGGCCGCGGAGATCGCGGACCGGATGCCTGTGCCCGCCGACAAGTATCGCCGCATCGAGGACTTCGCCGACTGCGGTCTCGGTGCCGACGAGTACCGCGGGCCGCGCCGCTACACCCGGCCCAGCGAGACCCATGACATGAGGAAGGGCACGGACTCCTGCACCGCCAAGCGCAAGCCCGTGCCCTCCGACCAGCTCACCCACCAGGAGAACCAGTGACCACCAGCGTAACCGACCCGTTCCCACGCGCCACTCGGCGTGATCACCTTGCCCGGGTGCTCGACGAGTTCGCCGGCGTGGCGATCCGCACCGCGGAGCCCGGCACCGTCGACGTGCCGCACGACCCCGGCACGCTCGACGCGCTCGGCGTGTGCGCGGCCGAGTACACCGCGGCCGCGCGGGACCTCGCCGCGGTCCTCGGCTGTGAACCTCTCGAAGCGAGCCACCTGCTCGACGCGCTCGCGGTCGCGTTCACGACGATCGAGGTCGCCGAGTGATGGACCACGTGCCTGACCTGTGCTTCGCGGCCGTCCCGCACGTCGAGCGTTCTCGGCTGCTGATCGTCTCGTCGTACGTCGACGATCCCGCGGGAGAGGTGTTCGTCGCGCTGACGGACCGCTCAGCCGACCCGCACGCCGCCACCGACCACCTCGTCAGCCTCCGCGCCGCCGATGCCCTCACCATCGCCGACGGGATCCGCTCCGCCGTCACCGAGGTCACCGCCGCCGTCGCCGCCCGCCGCAGGAGGTCCGCATGATCTCCCCGCGAGTCTGCACCCCGTGGTGCGTCGACGGCACCGGCCACCAGAACGGCGCCGTCGGCCGCAGCGACCAGACGTGCGTTAGCGGCTCGACGACGGTGGAGCTGCACCTCGAGGAGCCCGAGCCGCAGCGCGACGGCCGAACGTGGTTCGCCCCGCACCTATCCACCAGCGCCGTCGCCAGGTTCAACGAGTACGCCGTCGTGTCGTTGTACCTCGACGTGCTCGACGACCGGCACGGCGAGATCGACCGCGAGCTCCGCCTGACCGCGTCGGAGGCGCGCCAGCTTGCCGCCGGCCTCGCCCGGGCCGCGGACCTCATCGACCACCAGCACACCGAGACCAACGGAGCCGCAGCATGACCGAGTTCGACCCGCGTAACCCGCCCGCCGAGTTCTTCATCGCGGACGAGAAGGGCCTACCCATCGGGCACATCGACGTGGACAAGCTCCAGTCCGACGCCACACTCCTCATGTACGACCTCGCCGAGACAGCCGGCGATGACGAGGCCACGGACCGTGTCGCCGAGAAGTGGGTGACCGCAACCGATCCGCAGTACTACTCGTATCTCGCGGCTGCGGCGCTGTCGCTGACGGTGCGGCACGTCCTCGCGCCGAGCCTGGACGTGGCCCAGCGGGCGGGGATCGACCTCCGCGCTGGTCTCCGTCGGGCCGCCGCATATGCACGCCGAGACCTCGGAGGTCCGTCGTGATCGACCACCAGGCGCGGGTCCGGCGCGCGTTGGCCGCTCTCGTCGACGAGGGCCGGGAGTTCCTGCCCGACGACGTCCACGCCCGGGTACCGCGTTCAACGAGGGCGTGGCTCGACGCGCGCCCGTCGCACCTCGGTGCCGTGATGAAGCACCAGCACGAGGCGGGAGTCATCGAGCACGTCGGCTGGGCCGACAGCCCACGCCGACCCGGCTACAGCTCGCGCGTGTGGCGGCCGGTCGACACCGGCGGCGGGTGATGTGTACGGGGGCGGGCCCCGCCTTTCAGGCGGCCCTCTGCGATCGAGCTGGGCAAGGCACCGCCCCGCATCGCCGACGGTACGCGCAGCGACCCAAGCCGCGCCACGTCAATACATTCCCGCTCGGACCGGACGCGGTAGCCTATACGGACACGCTGCTGGCTTTGGACCGAGCACCCGCCGAGGTTCCCACGTCCATGCCACCAGCACACAATTCGCCGCTGGCGCTGGGCCGGGCCTCCCACAGCAGGAGCCCCACATGCCCGCACCCACCACCCTCACGCCGCAGCAGAAGGCCCTGACGCCGCTCCTCGAGAACCACCTCGTCCGCCCCTGGCCGGACTTCGGAACCGCCGTCGGCGTCGGCTCCGCGTCCGCCGCCCACCGAGCACTCAAGACCCTCGAGGCCGCCGGCCGGATCACCGTCGTGCGCACCGGGCACAGGCTCCTCGTCCCGACGGCGGACATCCTCCAGCTGCTCGGCCTCACTCACGCCGAAGCCGCGGAGATCGTCTACGGCCCCGGCGGTGCCGCCGCGACCGGCACCTCGGACGCCACCTCGGGCGGTGCGAAGTGACCAGCGAGAGTGGGAAGACCCGCCGCGTCGAGATGTGGGACAACCGGGCGTTCGCCGTCGACGCCGCCGGGTACGTCAACATCTTCCGCGACGGCGAGAAGTACTTCACCGAGCCCGTACCCGGGTGGATCACACAGGAGTGGACCGAGACGTACGTGTCCTACGTCAGCGCTGACGGCTTCCCCAAGAGCTACGTCGACCGCCCAGACCGCCCGGGCATCATCCGCGTGATCGCCGCCTGCGTCGACGAGGGCGGCCAGCTCGAACCGGTCAACGACCGGACCGACTTCGTCGACACCGTCTACAGCGCGCAGGCCGATCGGTACATCGCCTCCATGGAGAGGCACACGGCGCGTCGAGCGGGTGAGACGCAGTGACCGAGCACCAGCCCGGCGAACCGCCCGGCTACCGCCACCCCACCACGTCGTACGAGTGGGCCAAGCTGGTCCACCGTGGCGGCGGGCCGAAGCTGCCAGCGAAGGCCCGAGCGGTCGCGTGGGCACTCTGCGACCGCGCACACCTGGAGAACGGCCGGTTCATTGCCTATCCGTCGCTCCGTCGACTCGCGGGCGACGCCAACGTGACTCAGCGGACCGTGCAGCGTCAGCTCGTCGAGATCGAAGCGGCCGGGTGGATCATTCGGGTGCCCGGTGGCCCGAAGACCGTGACGCGGTACTTCCTGGTGATACCGAGCACCGCCGAACTAGGGACCGACGAGTCCCTAGTGGCGGGCGACGAGGTAGAGACGCACGTGTCCCTACCCGTAGAGACGCAGACGTCCGTAGAGACGCACGTGTCCCTAGGGTTCGAACGCGCTGAATCCCGCTCTGGGGTAGAGACACCAGTGACCGCGGTAGAGACGCACACGTCTCTAGGTAGAGACGCACATGTCGTGGGGGTAGAGACGCACACGTCCTCCGAAGGACCCATAGAAGGACCCAATGAAGTACCCACCGACGAAGGGCCGCTCTCTTCTCACGTAAGTAACGCGCGGGCGGGCGCGAGCAACCCCACCAACCCGAAACCCCAACCGGCAGCGGCACCCCGACTGCTCGACAACGCCGTCGCCCGCAACCGGCTCCCGGACGCCTTCCCCGACCTCCTCGGCCGGCGCGGGCAGCCGCTCGCGCACATGCACGGCATCACCGAGGCCGACGGTCGCCGGATCCTCGACGACTACAGCCGCTCCCACGCTGAGCAGACGCCCAGCGCGTTCACGGCGTATCTCCACGACCTCAACCGCACCGCGGCGGCCGCGGCGCCGGGCGAACCGTGGTGCACGCCCGTACCTGCCGACGGCACCAGCCCGGCAGACACCGCCACTGCAGAGCCGCACGGCCCCGGCAACGGAACAGCAGCTACAGCGGCGGAGCCCGGCAGCGGCGACGGTGAGGAGCCCGACACCGGTACGTCGGTGGAGTCGGCCGTGCTCGACGGCACCGTATCGGCGGCGCGTTCGCCCGTGGGCGGCCCGGAGAGCGCCGAAGGCGCCCGCGGTGCCCCCAACGCCGGAGAATCGCTCACAGGGGCGCACAGCGCCGAACGAGGGACCGGCGGCCGTGCGGGCCGCGGCGGGCGAGGCAGCACGACACCCGAGGAGCGCCAGCAGCGTGCCCTCGCGCTCATGCACACGATGACCGAGGACTCGCAGGCCGCGGCGATGCAGCGCGGCCGCACGCGGGTGCAGAAGTACCTCGACGACGGGCCGCAGACCGAGGGCCAGATCCGCGACCGGTTCAAGGGCTCGACGTTCGCCACCGGCACCGGCGACCGGATCAACGCGCCGCTGCTCGTGCCGGTGTTCCTCGCCGACCTCGTGACGCTCGGCCAGATCACCCAGCAGCACGACGGCCGATACCACCTCGCCACCAACACCAGGAGGTCCGCGTGATCGACGACGACCCGCTCGCAGTCGACGAACCGAGGACGCCATGAGCGGTGAAATCAGCGACGGTGCAGACGAGGAGGTGACGATCGTGCGCCCAGACCAGGTGGAGGACCATCTGCGTGCCGTCGAGGCCGCACGGATGCGACGCGACGGTGCCCAGTGGGCGGACATCGCCGAGCAGGTTGGCTACGCGAGCCCTGGCAGCGCACACAGGGCAGTGACTCGCCTCGTGCGGCGCGAATCCACGGAGTCGGCCGCCGAGTACCGCGAGATCGCCCTGGAGCGTTACGAGTACCTCTACGGGGAGGCTGTGCGGCGGATCCAGGCCGCGGACGACCGTGCGCTCGTCGGGTCCGCGCAGATGATCTCGACCGCGCTCAAGGCGCAGGACCGGATCGTCGCGTTGCTCGGTCTCGCCGTCGACGGGCAGCTCGCGCCGACGGTGCAGGGCCGCGAGCAGATCGACCGGGACGTCGCCGTGATCCGTCAGCGGCTGCAGCAGCTCACCGCGGGCGAGGACACCACCACCGTCGAGGCCATCGACGTCGAAGCCGAGGAGACACCATCATGAGCGACACGCCCAGCACCACAACGATGATCGACGTCGGCGAGGTGATCCAGCTCGCGCACACCGTCGCCCGCGACTACCTCGCAACGATCGCGGCCCGGGCCACCGCGGAGGAGATCGCCGACGGCCGGCGCCGGGTCGACGAGGTCGCCGAGATCGTCGTCACCGTCAGTGGACTCCTCGACGATCAGATCGCGACCGGCCAGCTCGAGGACACCGTCGCGGTCGACCGGATCCGGCACGTCGTGCGGATGTACGCGGACCTCGCGCGGTTCGACCCTGCCACCGTCGAGCGCGACGACCGGGCTGCCGAGCACGCCGCGGTGCAGCGTCTCCTCGACGGCCTGCAGCCGCTCGCCCAGCGCGACGGCACCCGCGCGTTCATCGACGGCGCCCGCACCGCCACCGAGCTACTGACCGGCCACGCGGCCACCACCGAGGAGGACTGACCAGTGAACGGCACCGACGCCATCAAGTACCTCGCTGCCCGCCTCGCCGAGCGCACCGACTGGGCCATCGACTCGATCGGCGGATCCGGCTGCGACCACGATCACGACGACGAGCTCAACGCCCTCATGGACGCCGTCGCGGAGGTCCGCACGTTCGCGGCCGAGTTCGCCGGCGACCCGCACCACTACAGCGACGGGCGGCTGGTCAAGTCCAGCGCTCAGATCGACGACGGCCTGTACACGAGCGTGGTGTGGCACCCGATCGTCGAACGCGACGAGGCCCGGTCCTGGCGAGGTGCGTTGCTCTCCGGTGCCCCTGGCGTGCCTTCGCCCGGCCTGTACGAGGTCGAGACCGATCCCACCACGCAGATGATCACCGTCCGGGTCGTCCGAGCGGTGTAGCTTGCGCTCATGAGCAAGACCGCCAGCTTCTACGTCATCACGCCCCGCGCGAACGCGCGCAGGGCGTACGACGTTGTGGCCGCGGACGCTGAGTCCGACGCGTTCTACGCGGCCAGGGCCGCGCACAGGTCCGCCGCCGCCGAGGTCCGCCGGCGATGAGACACGAAGTCGAGACCATCTGCATCGAGACCGGCCCCCGGCTCGAGCACGTGCAGGCTGCGGTCGACGCATTCCTCAGGAACTACCCGCGGACCTGGCCCGAGATCGACGACGACGGTTACAGGTGGTCAGGGGAGTGGACCTACGTGCTCGACTTCCCGAACGGCGCCGTCGTAGACGACCCACGCGCATTCGAGCGCGAAGCGATGGCGTACCTCCGCTCGAGCCTCCGCGTGCGGGTAGAGCGAGCGATCGACCTGAAATTCGCGCGCTGACCCGCTACAGCGCGTCGTACTCGCCCTCGGTGAGCACCGGGTAGCCCAGCGGTCGAACCTTGTCCATGAGAGCGGCGATCACGACGTCGAGGTCAGCGCGGTCGACGTCCACGTCGACGTCAACTTGGATGGTCTCTTCGCCGGCGTCGGCCCAGGGCTCCACGATGATGAGCCGGATGGGTCCGCGGTCGGGGATGCCCGCGCGGACGTGTGCCTCGACGTCGGCCAAGGCCGACGGCGGGGCCATGACGACGAAGGTGCAGGTCTCAATCATGCCAGGCAGCGTACCGACGTCCGGCCGGGCTCAGAGGGGGATCCGGCTGTGATCACCGAATCCGCCCTGACGTCACGGTGCGCGTATCCCGGGCCACCTGGCTGGCCCGGCCTAACGAACGCGCTGGCCCCATCCCCATCCGCCCAAAAGATGTCGGTGACCGCTGGTACAACCTGGGCATGTTGGTCCCGAGATCGGGCGATGCCTTGCATAATGTGGATGAGAACGAGACGGAGAGGGTCGGCCATGTCGGTGACGATCGAGCACACAAAGGTTCCTGAGCTTCACGAGCGCATGCAGGGCGTACTTGCGGCGATCGGCATGGAGTACGAGGAACTCGCCGACCTCGCGTCCCGGCACGTGCTCACGCCGGAGGAGCTGGCTGCGTGGGACGAGGTGCGCTCAATCCGGTACCTCCTCGGGGAATGACCGAACTCACCCCTGTCGAACTCGAACAGCGCATTAAGCAGTTCGCCGAGGACGTCCTCACGCGGGTCCTCATGTGTCTAGAAGGCGAGCCGAAGCCCGACGAGCTGGTCGTCACCGCGTCGCCGGACGGGAAGCGATTCACATTCACGTACCGGCAGACATTGCACGCCGCTGCCGGTGGCGCGGTAGTCGGGATGATGCGCCTCGACTATGCACTCGGCACCGATCGGTCTGGCCAGCACCTCGCGGTGCACTCGTCCGCGTTCAAGCTCCTCGACTCGCGCGGAAGTAAGCCGATCGTCCGCGTTGAGTACGTGCGAGATGCATCACGAGTGCCGTGCTCACACATCCACGTGCATGCCGAGAGCGGACTGTTCACACAGCTCCTCGCCGCGACCGGTCGCAAGTCGCCGGCCGCGATCGACTCCGTGCATGTACCGACCGGCGGTGATCGATTCCGGCCGTGCGTCGAGGACTTCGTCGAGTTCCTCATCGTCGAGTGCGGTGCGGCGGCTCGCGAAGGGTGGCGTGATGAGGTTAAGCAGGGCCGGGAGCTGTGGCGCGAGTTCCAGACGGCCGCGGCTGTGCGGGATCGGCCGATGGTTGCGATCAAGACTCTGGAAGCCCTCGGGCTGACGGTGACGGGGGAGGTTCCCCTGGAACGGCCGTCGGCTCGCGATCGATTCTGATCCCGCTACGGGGAAGGGCTCAGTTCCCTGCCTCAACGTACGCGTCGGTCGCCAAGGCGGGGTGCTCGATTGGCGGCGGTGGAGGCACTCCGACCGTAGCGGCGGTGCCGTGGAGGTACTGCCTCGGCGAGCTTCAGAACTCGGGCGCCTTCTTCGGCATTTGCTCGTGCACGTGGCGAATACCCGCGTCGATCCTCCCTGGGCCGTCGTACCCTGCGAGCATCAACCAGCGACAAACGCCCCAGAGTAGGACATCGCTCGCGGCCTCGACCGTCTCAGTGATGAACGCTGCGTCCGGTACCTGAATACTCCGGTAGTACCCCGGCTCGTACTCGTCGCCAATCTCATTGTCGTAGCCCACCATCCCAAACCAATTCTGCCCGTGCCCGGCTCCGCTGGCCGCATTCCACAGGAAGCTCCACCGGTCCGCGTCTCCACCAACAGTCGCGGCGGCTTCTCTCACCAACTTCTCGTAGCCTGGCGGCTTATCCTTAGGCGAACTCCCGATGCGGAGTTCAGCAGCGCGAGCGACGGTCTTCTCCATCCGTGCGGTGATGCCATCGGTCGACTCACCGCCAGCTTCATACGCCTTCTGGTGATACTCGAAGTCCTTGTACATAAGTCGAAGGTGGCGACGGACGCAATCTCTTGGGTCCTCAACGTCAGACAAGAGCCAGACCGCGTGAGAACCAGACTCGAGCCCGGCTCGCCCGATCAGCAAGTACGGCCTGAATCGCACGTGATTCACACGGGACTCGTCGAACTCGTACGGCGCGACTAAGTCTGCCCACAGCGACATGTGCTCAATGCCCGCGGAAAGGTAGCTGCGCGACCAAGCCGACACCTTTTCCCAGGGATAGAGCTGGTCGGCGTACTCGAGCAGGCTCCCCTCCCGAGGATCGACCGCACCCTCCAGAGCCAGAGCGCTGCCGCGGACCTTATAGGTTGCCGCCGCCCAGCGTTGTCGCTGGTCCTCGACCAGGAAGCCTTCTGGCGTCACCATCGTTCCCCCTCGTCCGACTTGTACCTCTGAGTGTAACTATGGGTGTACCCGTACTGGACACCGGACGGTCCCGGTCACCGCGTACAAATGAAGTGCCGATCCGAATTGTTTGACAGACGTCCAGCAACTCCATAGAGTCCAACTAGACACCGCCAAGCACCGCCCCTCCGGAGGACACCATGACCGCGACCGCCACCGGCCAGCGCATCGGGTACACCCGCGTCAGCACCGTCGACCAGAACGACGCCCGGCAGCTCGACGGCATCGCGGTAGACCGCACGTTCACCGACAAGGCCTCGGGCAAGACCGCGGACCGGCCCGCGCTCGCCGAGGCCCTGCGGTTCGTCCGCGACGGCGACACCCTCGTCGTGCACTCCATGGACCGGCTCGCCCGCAACGTCGAAGACCTCCGCCGCATCGTCCGCGAGCTCACCGCCGCCGGCGTGCGCGTCGAGTTCGTCAAGGAGGCCCTGACCTTCACCGGCGACGACTCCCCTATGAACAACCTGCTGCTGACCATGCTCGGGGCGGTCGCCGAATTCGAGCGCTCGCTGATCCTCGAGCGGCAGCGCGAGGGCATCGCGATCGCCAAGGCCGCCGGTCGGTACCGCGGTCGCAAGGCCAAGCTGACCGACGACCAGGCCGCCGAGCTGCGCGCCCGCCTCGCCGCGGGCGAGAGCCCGTCGAAGCTGGCCGCCGACTACGGCATCAGCCGCGCCTCGGTCTACAACTACCGAGCCGCGGCATGACCGGCCGCGATCCCTGGATCACCCTCGAGCAACACCGCGCCCGCCGGGACATCCTCGTGGCGATCGCCGAGGCGATGGACCACCACCGCGACGTCCTCGAGGTCATGTTCGCGGCCGACGACATCGACAGCGCGGTCGCCGAGCTCCAGGCCCGCTACGACTGGACCGCGCACCAGGCCGCCGCGGTCACGGACCTACAGTGGCGACGCCTACCGAAAGCCGAGCGGGAGCGGATCACGACCGCACTCCGCGACCTGACCGCCGAAATTGCGCGTGCCGAGGCCGAGCAGCACAACCTCCGGGAGCTGTGACGATGCGCCCCATCGAGCCGGGCGGCACGCTCGACGAGACGATCCGCCACCTGTACCACCGGATCCTCGCCGCGACCGGCGTCATCGAACTGGTCACGGACGAGAGCCTCATCGACGTCGGCGACCCCGCCGACGCCCTGTTCTGGCTCCTCTCCTCCGTCGACAAGGAGGGCCGCCGAGTCCCCGCCGATCTCGCGGACGAGGTCGTAGCGGTCGCGGAGTCGTTGATCGAACGCGGCGGCCACCTCGACGCGAAGGACGGAGCCACCTTGCGCGACGCCGTCAACGGCCTCCGCGCCATGACCGACGAGGACCTCCTCGAGGCGCTCCTCGCCGCGGGTGCCGGCGTCCTGAGCCCCACCGAGATCGGCATGGTCACCACCGACCGCGATGCCGGCGAGACCCTCGACGCCGTCGAAGGCGCGGTCTACTTCCTCGCGCTCAACGACGTCACCCTGACACCGGAGGTCGCCGCCGCGGCGCGGGCCGTCGTCGACGCCGACTTCCCGACAATCCCCGGTGCGAGCGAGATCTACCAGCGCGCCGTGAGCCGCCTCAACGAGAACCTCGCGAAGATCACCCCTCGGACCTGAGCCCGACCGTATCGTCGACCGATGAACGATCCTCAGGTCGCCAGGATGCTCGCCTCGATCGAGGGCCGCGCGCGCAACTACCTCGCCGGGCATCCCGGCAGCTCGTCGCATCGGGAGCACGTCGACTTCCAGCGCCGGTACCTGGCCGAGCACCAGCCCGAAGGCGGCGCCTACGGGGCCCCGTGCCTCGGCGCCCACAACACGCCGACGGCGTGGCCGTGCGAGGAGGTCAAGAACCTCGACCAGCCGGGCGCCTACCTCGACTGAGCTGCTACGCGTCCTCGAGCGGCACCCGCACCGCGACCGGCACGTCCTGGCCCTCCCACACGAAGTGCAGCTGCGGCGGAATCGGCGCGCCCCAGGCTCCAGCCATCATGAACGTCTCACCCGCGCCAGGACCGAGCGTCAGGTCCGGCGCCAACCGGAACAAGCCGCCGACGTCGTCCGCGCACCGCACGCCCGCCGCGGCGGCATCGCCGACGTTTCGCAGTACCCAGGTGCTCCCGCCGGCCTTCTCGATGACCAGCTGAGCGGCTGCCGGAGGATGCAGCGCCTCGTCGGCGAGATCGGCCGATCGTTCGGCAGCTGCAGCGGCCGCAACCGCGGCGTCAGCACTCCGACGGTTCTCGACCAGCGCATCCGCCGCCGTGCTCGCGCTCTCCTCTGCGGCGATCGTGCCCCGGCGCGCGTAGACGAACGCCCCGATGGACACGCCCAGCGCCACCACGGCGATCACCGCCGTCACCCACTCGGCCACGCTCACCGCGCGGCCGCCAGGTCCGCCAGGAGCTGCTGCAGGCCCGCCCACGTGTCCGGCAGCGGCAGAGGCACCGGCCGGTCGGCCTTGTCGAGGATCGTCCCGGGGCGCTCATCGAGGGGGCGGTCAGCGACGATGCAGGCTGCGCTGCAGTAGTACCTCGGCTGGAGTGGCGCGCCGGTGCGCGGCCGCTTCTTCACGACGTACTCGACCGGCGCGCGGCCACCGCCTCGGCACCGATGTCGGTACTCCTCGATCCGCCCGTGGGCCCAGATCTCGTTCATCGCCGGAGGCTATCTCGATCCCTGCGCTTATTCGGCGCAATTGCCCGGAATCCGGCCGAATTCAGCGATACGCCGACGAACGACCATGAAAGCCGAACCTGTTATCCCGCAACACCTAACGAGATTCCGCGACACCGAACACGAAGCATCGAATCAGAAAGATCAGGTCGCAGGTTCGATTCCTGTCGGGGGCACCACCTGCGCCGCGCGCCTACTTCGCGCGCTTGGCGACCGCGTTCACGAAATCTGCGAGCATCTGCTGCTCGGTGTCGGCCGACTGCGCGGTGCCGCCGGTGGCGTCCGCGATCTTCTTCAGGGCCGGCAGGTCGGCGTCCTTGCTGATGCCGACCGTGTGGATGTTCACCGGCCGTGCCGGGTCCACCAGCTTCTTCAGCTCCGCCACCAGCTGGTCGAGGGTGGTGCCGCCGTTCTTCTCGTTGCCGCCGTCGCTGAGCAGGATCAGCGAGTTCGAGTAGGCGGGGTCGAAGTCCTTGACGGCCTGCCGGTAGGCGGCGAGCGTCGTGTCGTAGAGGCCGGTGCCGCCGCGGACGCGGCCGGGCAGGGAATTCACCCCGTCGAGCAGCGCCTGCCGCTGGGTCGTGGGGCCCCGCTTGTCGGAGAGCCGCGCGGTGGGCACGACCTCGGTCCAGTCCTTGCCGCCGTTCGTCGCGAGGGAGAAGGTCCACAGGCCGACGGCGTTCGCGTCGGGGATCTGGGTCACGACCTTGGTGAAGCCCGACGCGAGCATCCCGATGCGGGTGGTGTCGCCGACCTTCTCGTTCATCGAGCCGGAGGTGTCGACCACCACGAGCGCCTTGAGCGGCACGGCGAGGGTCGAGTAGGTCTGCTCGGCGCGGGCCAACCGGGCAGGATCGGGGTCCGGGAGCGCGGTCACCGCGCCCACGCCGCCCGACGGTGCCTCCGCCAGCGCGGTGCCGCGCAGGCCGTCGCGGGCGAGGGCGGCGACGCCGTCGCCCGAGGTGAAGGCCTCGACGAGGCGCTGGCCGGCGTCGGTGGCCGCGGCCTTCCGGTCGCCGGTGGCGGCGACGGCGAGCAGCAGCTCGTCGCGCGGGGCGCCGGTCTTCGGCACGACGGCGGCGAGCTCGCCGCGGCCCTTCTTCTCCGCGAGATAGGCGTATTCGGGCACCGCGACGACGCCGCCGTCGGCGGCCGCGGCGGCGACGGGCTCGCCGGTCACGCGCTTGGCGGCCTGGGCGTACTGGGCCAGCACCGCGTTGAGCGCCTGCTCGTCGCCGCCGGGGCGGCTGGACTCGGCGACGGCCGCGGCGACGGGCGCATCGGCGTACGGGGAGTCCGCGGGCACCGCCCGGATCGTGGCCTGGGTCATGGCCTCGGACCAGCTCGCGGGCTGCGGGATCGCAGTGCCCGCCAGCACGATCGGGGAGCCGGCCACGACGGTGGTCGGCAGCTCGCGGCCGAGCTGGGCGGAGACGGCGTCGGCGCGCAGCCGCGACGGGGCGAGCCACAGGTCGACCCCGCCGCTCGCCAGGCGACCGGCGGACTCGCGGTCGGGCGCTTCGGTGACCGCGATGGTGGTGCACCTGTCGGAGGCGAGTGACGCCTGCGAGCGCGCGGCCGGCGCGAGCGCCGGATCCGCCATCACCGTGACGGTGGTCGTCGCGCCGCAGTTCGTGAACTTCCCGCCGACGATCGCGACGATGCCTGCCACGAGGATCGCGACGAGCCCGGCCCCGAGCAGAAGCCGCGCGAGATTGCGCCCGCGCGGCTTCTCCTGCGCCGAGTCACCCGGCGCGTCATGACGACCCATGAGAGCAGTGTCGCCCTTTCTGAAGGTGTGTTACTGCTGCTGGCCCTGCTGGTCCTGGGGGCCCTGCTGGCCGCCGGCGAACTTCTTCGCGGCGTCCTGCGCCTTGTCCACCTGCGCGGAGTACTTGCCGCCGGTCTTGCCGTCGATGAAGTCGCCGGCCTTGTCGATGACGCCCGGGTTCTTGCCGAGGGCGTCCTTGGCCTTGTTCGCGAGATCCTTGAAATCCATGCGTGCCAGGCTAGCGGACCGTCGACCACCAGTCGCCCGTACCAGGCGTGATCGCCCCGCCGGCACCGTCGACGCGGCCGCCCGGCATGGGGATGATCGTGGCAACCCCGGCCTCCTCCGCGGCGGCGAGCAGCCGCTCGACGGGTTCGGACCAGTCGTGGAAGGCGAGGTTGAACGTGGCCCAGTGCACGGGCACGAGCGGGGCGCCCGGCTTGGCGATCATCGCGTGGATCGCGACGGCCTCCTCCGGATTGGTGTGCACGTCGGGCCAGAGCGGGTCGTAGGCGCCGATCGGCAGCAGCGTGAGGTCGAACGGGCCGAAGTGGTCGCCGACCAGCTTGAACCGTTCGGTGAAACCGGTGTCGCCGCCGAAGAAGACGGAGTGCTCCGGGCCGACGAGCGACCAGGACGCCCACTGCGTGGAGTTGCGGGTGAGCCCGCGGCCGGAGAAGTGCCGGGCCTCGGTGCACACCACCTTGACGCTCTTCCCGTCCCGCGTCAGCGTGTGCGCCTGGTCCCAGTCCAGTTCGACGATCCGGTCCTCCGGCACGCCCCACGCGCGCAGGTGTCCGCCGACGCCGACGGGCACGCAGAAGGGCACGTCGCGGTCGCGGGTGAGCTCGTCGATGGTGGGGAGGTCGAGGTGGTCGTAGTGGTCGTGGCTGATGATCACCGCGTCGAGGTGCGGCAGCGCGCTCAGCGCCACGGGAACGGGGTGCAGCCGCGCGGGGCCGATCGTCGGCGACGGTGACACTCGCTCACCCCAGACGGGGTCGGCGAGGATCCGGAAACCGTCGACCTCGATGAGCACCGACGAATGGCCGTACCAGGTGACGGCGAGATCGGAGGCGCGTTCCGGGCTCGGGTCCGCGGCCAGCGGGATCGGGCCCGACGGTGCGCCGAGCCCGTGCCGGGCCCGGCCCACGACGCCGCGGGCGATCTTGGCCGCGTCGAACCGCTGGTGCGGGCTGTCCGGGTCGGTGTTGGTGTACACGGTGTCCACCTGCGCGCCCATCGACCGCTTCAGGCCGTCCGCGGCGCGGAGCCCCGCGGCGCCGGCGATCCCGGCGGCCGCGCCGGCGGCGAAGGTGACGACGGTCCCGAACCTCATGTCAACGGCCCTGGAAGCGCGGCTCGCGCTTCTCGATCCGAGCCATGATGGCCTCCTTGAGGTCCTCGGAGTCCCACACCGCGTGCAGCCGGGCCTCCTCGGCCTCGGTGAGCGGCTCGACCGCGACGTCGCTCTTGAACAGCGCCTTGTAGTTCTGCAGCGACAGCGGCGCGAGGCCGGCGATGCCGCGGGCGAACTCGAGCGCGGCCTCCCGGTCGCCGATCGCGTTGGCGAAACCCAGGTCCAGCAGCTTCTCTGCGCCGATCTTCTGCGCGGCCATCAGCACGCCGCGGGCATGGCCGCCGCCGACCAGATCTTCGAGCCGGCGCAGCGTCCACTTGTCGATGGTGACGCCGAGCTTGGCGGCGGGGATGGCGATCGTCGCGCTGAGATCCAGCACGCGCAGGTCGGCGACCATCGCCATCTGCACCCCCGCACCGACGGCCGGCCCGTTGAGTGCGGCGACCACGATCTGCTTCATCGCCTCGACCCGGCGGTAGAAGCGGATGACCCGCTCCATGAAGTTCTTGTCCAGCACCGCGCCCGATCGCAGATCCGCCCCCGCGGAGAACACGGTGCCCTGCCCCGTGAGCACGATGACGAAGACCCCGTCGGCCTCCGCGCGGTCGAACGCCGCCTCCAGGCCGTCCATGATCTCGGGGTTGAGAGCGTTCCGCGCTTCCGGGCGCTGGAACTCGATGACGGCGACCTTCTCCTCCAGCGTGTAACCAATCATGGCCCGCAATCTACGCTACGGGGGTGAAGGATGTCGTCGTGGTCGGTGCTGGCCAGGCCGGTCTCTCGGCCGCCTACTTCCTCCCCAGGTTCGATATCGAGAATTCCATTGTTCTCGATCACAACGCCGGTCCCGGGGGCGCGTGGCGGCAGCGCTGGCCGTCGTTGACGCTCCGCTCGGCGAATCACGTCCACGACCTGCCGGGCTGGGGCCTGCAGGACGCGCTGGGCACCGAGTGCGATGACATCCCGGCCGCCACCGGCGTCGCGCAGTACTTCGGCGACTACGAGAAACGGTTCGGGATCGACGTGCACCGGCCCGCCCACGTCGCCTCGGTCTCCCGCTGCGACGGCGGCTACCTCGTCGCGGGCCACGGCGCCGAGGGCCCCTTCGAGTACCGGGCCGCCGCCGTCATCAACTGCACGGGAACGTGGGACCGGCCCTTCTGGCCGACGGTGGCCGGCGCACCGTCGTTCCGCGGCACCCAGCTGCACGCGCACGACTACCGCACCGCCGAGCCCTTCGCCGGGAAGCGGGTGGCCGTGGTCGGCGCCGGGATCACCGCGGTGCAACTGCTGCTGGAGATCGCCGAGGTCGCGGAGACGTCCTGGTTCACCCGCCGCGAGGTGCAGTGGGACACCACCCCCTTCGACCCCGACAAGGGGAGGCGTGCGGTCGCCCGCGTGGAGGAGCGGGTGCGGGCCGGCCTGCCGCCCGGCTCCGTGGTCTCGGTGACCGGACTGCCCATGACCGACGCCATGCGCCGCGGCATCGAGGCGGGGGTGCTGGTCCGGCGCCCGATGTTCGCGTCCCTGACGCCCGACGGTCCGCTGCTCGCCGACGGAACGCTCGTGCCCGCCGACGTGATCCTGTGGTGCACCGGCTTCCGCTACTCGATGGACCACCTCGCGCCGCTGAACCTGCGCTCCCCCGGCGGCGGCATCGTCATGACCGGCCGGCTCGCGACCGAGGTCGCCGGCGAGCCGCGGCTACATCTGCTGGGGTACGGGCCGTCCGCGTCGACGATCGGCGCGAATCGCGCGGGGAGGGAGGCGGCGCGAGCGATCGCCGAGGTTCTGGGCGGCGTGGACGCGTCCGGTGCTCAAGGCCGGGTGGAGCGGGAATGACGCGGCTCGCTTAGACGTCGGACCGCTCGCCTAGCGGCTCGGGGCCTCCGATGCGCTCGACCCCGTCATTCCCGCCCCACCCTCGTTTCGTTCGTGGTCGCGTCCGGTACGGCCGTCGTCTCGCGTGGGCCTTGGGGACCAGGGGGGGTCGTGTGCGGGCGGCTCTCCGATTGTGTCCGAGATGGACAGGGTTGCCGCGCATCATCTTTCGAAGGGTTCTGCGACGGCCGGCGTCGCATTCGTCGCAGAACGCTTCGAAAAGTGTCGGTGGGTGTGGTGGCGTTCCCGCGCCGCGCCGATGCGGGACCTGCCGTGGCGCCGTNCCCCGCGCCGCACCGAATCCCCNCCCCGGCGTTCCGTCCCCCATCAGGCGCCGTTCCTCCGGTGGGGGCTCGAACGTCCCCCGCGCGGCGCCGAATCCCCCACCGCACGCCAGCGGCGAGAGGCGTCAGCAGGGGCCGTTGTCCGAATCGGACAGGATCCGAGAGTCGGCCGCAGGGCACCGTCGGACCCCGGGGACCGCGTGGCGGCGCCTGGGGTCGGACCGGCGGATCAGCGCAGGTTGAACGTGGCCGGATCCGGCCCGATGCGCTTGCCGGGCAGGGCGCTGATGCGGGCGACCTCGTCGTCGGAGAGCGTGAAGCCGAAGACGTCGAAGTTCTCCGCGATGCGGGCGGGCGTCACCGACTTGGGGATCACGACGTTGCCGAGCTGCAGGTGCCAGCGCAGGATCGCCTGCGCCGGGGTCACGCCGTGGGCGGCGGCGACCTCGACGACGGCCGCGTCGGTCAGCGACTCGCCCTGCCCCAGCGGCGACCACGCCTCGGTGGCGATGCCGTGCTCGGCGTGGAAGGCGCGCAGCTCGTCCTGGGGCAGGCCGGGGTGCAGCTCGATCTGGTTGATCGCCGGGGTCTCGCCGGTCTCGTCGATCACGCGGCGCAGCGCCTCGACGGTGAAGTTGCTGACGCCGATCGCCTTCGCCCGACCGGAGTCGCGGATCTGCTGGAAGGCCTTGAAGGTGTCGACGTAGCGGTCGTACTCGAGGACGGGCCAGTGGATGAGGTAGAGGTCGACGTAGTCGGTGCCGAGCCGCTCGAGCGAGGCGTCGAAGGCGCGCAGCGTCTCGTCGAAGCCCTGGTCCGAGTTCCACAGCTTGGTGGTGAGGAAGACCTCGTCGCGGGCGAGGCCGCTCTCGGCGATCGCGCGGCCCGTGCCGGCCTCGTTCTCGTAGACCTTCGCCGTGTCCACGCTGCGATAGCCGACCCGCAGGGCCTCGGCGACGGCGTCGTGCGCACCGTCGTCCGACACCTGCCAGACGCCGAAGCCGAGCTGGGGGATCGAGGTTCCGTTATTGAGCTTCACGTTCGGTACGGTCATGGCCCGAACAACGCGGCCGGAGGGCCGGGTGTTCCCAGTAACCTGAATTCCATGGCGATCACCGCGCAGGACCTCATCGATGCGATCCTCGACCGCGGCACCTTCACCAGCTGGGACGGCCCGCTGCCCGACGTGGCGCCGGACGCGGAGTACGCCGCCGCACTCGAGCGCGCGCGGGAGCGCGCGCACCACGACGAGGCCGTCATCACCGGCGAGGGCCGCATCCGCGGGCAGCGGGTCGCGCTCATCGCCTGCGACTTCGCCTTCCTCGGCGGCTCCATCGGCGTCGCCGCGGCCGAGCGGATCGTCACCGCGGTCGAGCGCGCGACCGCGCTACGGCTGCCGCTGCTGGCGACGCCCACGTCGGGCGGCACGCGGATGCAGGAGGGCACCGTCGCCTTCCTCCAGATGGTGAAGATCTCCGCGGCCGTCACACTGCACAAGCAGTCGGGGCTGCCCTATCTCGTCTACCTGCGCGATCCCACGATGGGCGGGGTCTTCGCCTCGTGGGGCTCGCTGGGGCACGTGACCATCGCGGAGCCGGGCGCCCGCATCGGCTTCCTCGGGCCCCGCGTCTACGAGGCGCTGCGCGGCGAGCTCTTCCCCGACGGGGTGCAGACCGCGGAGCACCTCTTCGAGCGCGGCCTCATCGACGGCGTGGTGCCGCTCCGCTTCGTCCGGCTGCTCGCGCACCGCACGCTCCGCGTCCTCGCCGGGGCGCAGGACGCCGACCCGCTGGCACCGCACCTCGGCGTGCGCGAGGAGCTCGACACCGCCGACGACGACACCCCCGCCTGGGAGTCGGTGCGGATCAGCCGCGAGACCGGGCGCCCCGGCGTGCGCGCCTTCCTCCGGCACTCGGCCACGGACCGGCTGCCGCTGTCGGGCACGGGCGAGGGCGAGACCGACCACACGCTGCTGCTCTCGCTGGCGCGGGTGCAGGGCTATCCGTGCGTCGTCGTCGGGCAGGACACCACGCGCGCCGACGGTGCCGCTCCCCCACTGCTCGGTCCGGCGGCGCTCCGCGCCGCCCGGCGCGGCATGCGGCTGGCCGCGGAGCTGAAACTGCCGCTGGTCCTCGTCATCGACACCTGGGGCGCGGCGCTCTCCCCCGAGGCCGAGGAGGGCGGGCTCGCCGGCGAGGTGGCACGCAGCCTCTCCGACCTGGTCACCCTCACCGTCCCGACGGTGTCGGTCCTGCTCGGGCAGGGCACGGGCGGCGGCGCGCTCGCGATGCTGCCCGCCGACCGGGTGCTGTGCGCGCAGCACGCCTGGCTCGCGCCGCTGCCGCCGGAGGGCGCGAGCGCGGTGATGTACCGCGACACCGAGCACGCCGCCGAGATGGCGGACCGGCAGCGGATCCGCGCGGCCGACCTGCTGGCGGACGGCATCGTCGACCGGGTGATCCCGGAGCGGCCGAACGCGGCCGACGAGCCGACGGAGTTCTCCCGCCGCGTGGGCCTCGCGGTGAGCGACGCCCTCGCGGAGCTCTCCCTCATCCCCGACTCCATCCGGATCAGCCGGCGGCTGGACCGCTATCGGTTCCTGGGCGGCCGCTGATCAGTCCGTGACCGTCACGCCCCACTGGACGCGAGCGGGGTCGACGGTCGTCACCGTCACGGTCACGTCGTGCCGGTGACCACCGGTGGTCATGACGCAGCTCTGCCGGGCCCCGACGGTGCCGGCGAGCGCGCCCGCGCAGCTCACCGAGTCGACGCGCCGATTGCGCTCGAGCACCTCGTGGGTGCGCTGCTCGAGCTCGCCGATGGCGACCCGCCGTCCGGACTGGGGCGCCCCCGCGACGGTCGAATTCCAGTGCACGCGGTCACCGTCGACGTCGGTGACCTTGAGGGCCACGGCGAAGTTCTCACCGTCGCGCGTGAGGACGCACGATTGCGCCGCTCCCACCTCGGCCTCGAGGCCGCCGTCGCAGTGCAGGTGGTCCGACGGTGCCGCCGCCACCTGCGCGAGCGTGCCGGACTCGACCTGTTCCTGCGCGACCTCGGTGGGCACGAGCAGGGACCAGCACGCGGCGATCGCGACGCCGGCACCGCCGACGACGACCGCCACCGCGCGCAGACCCATCACAACTCGTTTCCGTGACTAAACTCCGCCTTCACGATATGTGAATTGCGTTTATTGAATCACGGTCGGGTTGCGATCTCAACACGTCAGTGACGCGAGTCGCAGTATGTGCGCCTCAGCCCGCGTCGGCGACGGTGAGGTAGATCAGCGCGACATTGAGGGCGACGATCAGCGCGCCCGCGGCGGCCGACGCCCAGCGCAGGGCCGACCGGTCGGCGAACTCCCCCATGAGCGCCCGGTCGGCGGTGTAGCGGCGCAGCGGCAGCAGCGCGAAGGGGATGCCGAAGCTGAGCACGACCTGCGAGATGATCAGGGCCTCGGTCGGCGGGACGCCGAGCGCGAGCACCCCGATCGCGGGGATCATCGTGACCAACCGGCGGACCACGACGGGGATCCGCTTGTGCAGCAGGCCCGCCATGATGGTGCCGCCCGCATAGCTGCCGACCGAGGTGGACGCGAGTCCCGAGGCGAGCAGGCCGACGGCGAACAGCCCGGCGACGACCGGCCCGAGGGCGTCGCGCACCGCGGCGTGCGCGCCCTCGATCGAGTCGGTGCCCTCGACGCCGTAGAGACTCGACGCGGCGAGCACGAGCAGCGCGATGTTCACAGCGCCGGCGATGATCAGGGCCAGTACCACGTCGACCCGGGTCACCTTGAGCAGCCGGCGCGCCCGCTCGACGGCGCCCTCGGCGGGCGGCGCCCCGTGCCGGTCGACGACGAGCGCGGAGTGCAGGTAGATCGCGTGCGGCATGACGGTCGCGCCCAGCATCGACGCGGCGAGCAGCACCGTCTCCGTGCCCTGCAAGCGCGGGACCAGCCCGCCGAGGAAGGCGGCACCGTCGGGCGGCGCGGCGATCAGCCCGGCGACGAAACCGACCACGATGATCGCGAGCATCGTGATGATCACCAGTTCGAACCGGTATTGGCGACGACCGTCGGCCAGGGTGAGCAGCAGCGTCGAGATCACGCCGACGATGAGACCGCCCCACACCAGCGGCACCCCGAACAGCAGGTTCAGTGCGAGGGCGCCGCCGATGACCTCGGCGATGTCGGTGGCGGCGGCGACCAGCTCGGCCTGCCCCCAGAAGGCGAGGCGCGCGCGGCGCGGCAGCCGGTCCCCCAGCACCTGCGGCAGCGAGCGGCCCGTGACCACGCCGAGCTTCGCGGACTGGTACTGGATCATCACGGCCATCACGTTGGCGAGCACGAGCACCCAGACCAGCAGGTAGCCGTACTTCGCGCCCGCGGTGACGTTCGCGGCCACGTTGCCCGGGTCGACGTAGGCGATCGCGGCGACGAAGGCGGGGCCGAGCAGCATCAGCGCGCGAAGGGGAGGGCGCTTCGTCGGCACGACGGTATCGGTGAGCACGATAGAAGGCTAAGCGAACACAGAGTTTCGGTCAACCGAAACCTTTGGTGCGCCGTGCCGGGAACCAGCACGTCCTAGGCTGCTCCCATGACTGTTCGCGACCACGGCGACCCCGGCGACGCCCCCACCATCGCCCCGCCCCTGACCGAGGTCGCCGAACCGCGGCGCCCGTCCGCCGCCGAGGAGGCGCGGACCGTGGCGGCGTCGACCAACACCGCGACGCTCGGCAGCCTCTCCTCCGACGGCGGCCCCTGGGCCTCGCTCGTCACCTACGGCCTGCTCGGCGGCGACCCCGTGCTGTGCGTCTCGCACATGGCCGAGCACGGCCGGAACCTGCAGCGCGATCCCCGCGCGAGCGTCTCGATCGTGGCGCCCGACGCCTCGTCGGATCCCCTGGCGAACGCGCGGATCACCCTGGCGGGCACCGTCCGCCGCCCCGAAGGCGAGCAACTCGCGGCGGCGCGGGAGGCGCACCTGGCCGCCGTCCCCGCGGCGAAGTACTACATCGACTACAGCGACTTCACCGTGTGGCTGCTCGCCGTGGAGCGGGTGCGCTGGGTGGGCGGCTACGGGCGGATGGACTCGGCGTCGAGCGCGGATTACGCCGCCGCGGAACCGGATCCGGTGACCCCGCACGCGGCGGGCGCGGTGCGCCACCTCAACGACGACCACGCCGCGGCGCTGCTGGACATGGCCCGGCAGTTGGCCGGTTATCCCGACGCCACGACGGCGCGCTGCGAGCGCGCCGACCGGTACGGTCTCGACCTGCGCGTGGACACCCCGCGCGGCTGGGCCGTGACCCGCGTCGGCTACCTCGCACCGCTGAACGCGCCCGCGGAGCTACGGCAGGCCACCGTCGCCCTCGCCCGCCTGGCGGCAGGGCGGTAGCGCAGGATCAGTTCGCCGGCGGCGGCGTGGTGGTGGTCGGGACCGGCTTGGCGACCGTCGGCTCGGGCACGACGGGCTTGGGCGCCACCGGCTTCGGCGCGACGGGCTTCGGCGCGACGGTCGTGGTCGGCACCGGCGCGACGGTGGTGGTGATCTTCGGCGGCGTGATGACGGGAGCCTGCGTCGTCGGCGGCTGCGTGACCACCGGCGCCTGCGTGGTCGCGGGCGGCTGCGTCGTGACGGGCGGCGGCGCCACCGTCGTCTGCGGGGCCGGCGCGACCGTGGTCTGCGGGGGCGGAGCCAGGGTCGTCGTCGGAGCCGGCGCGACGGTGACGGCGGGCGCCGGCGTCTGCGGCGCCGGGGCGGCGGTGGTCGCCGGGGCGGGAGACCCCGCCGGCGGGGTCTCGCCCGGGGCGACCGTGGGCGCGGCCGAGGTCGGCGCACCGCCGGTCGACGCGCCGGGGGCCGGCGCGGTCGACGGTTGGACGGCCGCGGACGTCGGCGAACCGGACGGAGCCGCCGCGCCCGGCGACGTCGCGGCGGTGGTGCCGCCCGGCGTGCCGGCGGTCGCGCCGCCCGTGGCAGCCGGCGTGGTCGCGGTGGTGGTGGTCGGGCTCGCGACGGCGACGGAGACGCTGGTCCCGATCGCGTCCTCGACGGACGAGCGGCTGCCGGCCTGGACGGTGGCACCCTGCAGCGCGGCGGCGACGGGCACCGTCACCGCGGGGTCGGTGTTGACGTTGCCGGGGACGGCCTGGCCGGGCAGCGCGACGACGGGCGTCACCTTCGCCGACGTGGGCAGCGGCTGCAGCACGACGCCCGGAGCCACGGGCGCGGTCACGGTCGTCGTGGTCGTCGACGTGGTGGTCGACGTGACGGTGTACACCGGCGCGACGATCCGGCCCTGATCGCGCGCGTCGACGACGCGGCCGGGCGTCACCGCCCAGACCGGGTAGAACGGGTCGGTGAAGCGCGGCGGGACGCGGCGGTACGGGTTGCTGAGAATGTTGATCGTGATGGACACGGAGATGATCGGCTGCGGCCGCGGGCGGGTCCAGTTGCGCGGGTAGATCCAGATCACGGGCACGTCGGCGCGGAAGCCCGGATCGAACCAGGGGCGCGGGTAACCGGGCCGGAGCCACGGGCGGGGCTGGTCCGGGGTCCACGGCCGCACGCCCAGCTGGCGGCCGTACAGGGTCCAGCAGGTCTGCGACTGCGCCTCGACCCCGGCGATCCACGAGCCCCAGCGGCCGGTCTCGCAGATGGCCCGGTAGGCGTCGATCTGCGGCTGCGTGTACTGCCACGGGCGCGTGTTCGCGGGCCGCGACATCGGTGCGGGCGGGGTGGGCTGCGGCGCCACCACGAGGCCGGGCACCGCGGGCGCCGGAGGGTAGTAGACGGTGGTGTTGTTACTGGTGGAGGTGATCGTGCCCTGGGGCAGGCCCGCGTTCACCGCGGCCTGGGCGGGGATCGGGTCGCCGACCATGGTCACGTCCTTGGGCGGGACGACCACGCCGTCGGTCTGGAAGGCGCCGGGGTTCGACGTGTACTGGTCGCCCGTCACCGGACTGAACGCGACCGGCGAGTCCTCGCTCGACGCGTCCTTGCCGCACCCCGCCAGCAGCCCCGCCACCGAGAGCACCGCGACCGCCGCAGATCCGGCCTTCACCCTGTTCATCTGTCCTCCGACCCCGCTCGCCGACGCGATTCGCGGCGATATCCACCCATTCTTATCGGCCCGGCGACCCGCGCGCCATCGCCGGGACAGGATCGGGACCGATTCGAGACCGACAGCGATGACAGCATTGCCAGCATTGCTGTCGTGGTGACGCTGACGATCCGCAACCTCCCCGACCGGGTCCGAGCGCAGGTCAGCGGGGTCGCCCATCGGTCAGACGGACGGCCTGATCGCCGCCATTGCCCGGACCACCGGTGCCGGCATCGCGACACGGAACATCAGCGATTTCGACGGCCTGGGCCTGCGTCTCGTCGACCCCTGGACCGCGGGCGCGCCCGGGGCCTGAGAAACGCAAGGGCCCCGCACCGTCGGACGACGGTACGGGGCCCTGAACGCGCGAAAGCTACTTGACGCCGAGCAGGTCGATGACGAAGACCAAGGTCTTGCCCGACAGGCGGTGACCGCCGCCGGCGGGGCCGTAGGCCAGGGCGGGCGGGCAGATCAGCTGGCGACGGCCGCCGACCTTCATGCCGGGGATGCCCTCCTGCCAGCCGGCGATGAGGCTGCGCAGCGGGAAGTTGATGGACTCGCCGCGGCTCCACGAGGAGTCGAACTCCTCGCCGCTGTCGAACTCGACGCCCACGTAGTGCACGTCCACGACGCTGCCGGGCTGGGCCTCGGCACCGTCGCCCACCACGATGTCCTTGATGACGAGCTCGGTGGGCGCGGGGCCCTCGATGAACTCGATCTCGGGCTTGGTCATAGAGACTCCTTTGATCAGGCGGTGCAGATTGTCGCGCCGGATGGGCGGCATCTACGCGCCGGGGTAATCACGGGCGGTCGAGCCCGTGTAGATCTGCTGAGGACGGCCGATCTTGGTGGTCGGGTCCTCGTGCATCTCACGCCAGTGGGCGATCCAGCCGGGCAGCCGGCCGAGCGCGAACAGCACCGTGAACATGCGCGTCGGGAAGCCCATCGCGCGGTAGATCAGACCGGTGTAGAAGTCCACGTTCGGGTACAGCTTGCGCTCGATGAAGTAGTCGTCGTGCAGCGCGACGTCCTCCAGGCCCTTGGCGATGTCGAGCAGCTCGTCGGACACGCCGAGCAGCTCGAAGATGCGGTCCGCGGTCTGCTTCACGATCGCCGCACGCGGGTCGTAGTTCTTGTAGACGCGGTGCCCGAAGCCCATGAGCTTCACGCCGTCTTCCTTGTTCTTGACCTTGTTCATGAAGGCCGTGGTGTCGCCACCGGAGGCCTTGATGTCGTCGAGCATCTCGAGGACGGCCTGGTTGGCGCCGCCGTGCAGCGGGCCCCACAGGGCGTTGATGCCGCCCGAGATCGACGTGAACAGGTTCGCGTTCGACGAGCCGACCAGGCGCACGGTCGACGTGGAGCAGTTCTGCTCGTGGTCGGCGTGCAGGATGAGCAGCATGTCGAGGGCCTTGACGATCTCCGGGTCGACCTCGTAGGGCTCGGCCGGGAAACCGAAGGTCATGCGCAGGAAGTTCTCCACCAGCGACAGCGAGTTGTCCGGGTAGAGGAAGGGCTGGCCGACCGACTTCTTGTAGGCGTACGCGCAGATCGTCGGGAACTTGGCGAGCAGGCGGATGGTCGAGAGCTCGACCTGCGCCGGATCGTTGTGGTCCAGCGAGTCCGGGTAGTACGCCGAGAGCGCGTTGACCGCCGACGAGACCACCGGCATCGGGTGCGCGTTGCGGGGGAAGCCGTTGAAGAACAGCTTGAGGTCCTCGTGCAGCAGGGTGTGCCGCTGGATCTTCGCGGTGAACTCGGCCAGCTGCTCCGGGGTCGGCAGCTCGCCGTGGATCAGCAGGTAGCTGACCTCGATGAACGTCGACTTCTCCGCGAGCTGCTCGATCGGGTAGCCGCGGTAGCGCAGGATGCCCGCGTTGCCGTCGATGTAGGTGATCGCGGACTTGCACGAGGCCGTGTTGACGAAGCCGTTGTCGAACGTGCTGTAGCCCGACTGCGCGAGGAACTTACCGAGCGCGATGCCGTCTGCACCCTCGGTCGCCTTGACGATCGGCAGCTCGATCTGGCCGCCGGGATAGGCGACCGTAGCGTTCGCGGTGTTGTCATCAGTGGACAATGTTCGTATCCCCTCGCTGTGGTCGGCGGATAAAAGCTACCTGGCTAGAACCTAGCGGTATCGCGGTTCCGCGATGAAATCGGGCCGTCACCGGATGCCCCATTCGGTGCCCCATCGGGCGCCCGGAGCCAGCCGGATCACGTCGGTTCCCGTGTGGAGGGCGTTGCCCGGGGCGGACATCGGCTCCACCGCCAGCGCGCGGCCGCGGCCGGGGTATCCCTTGCCGTTGACCGGGTCGGCGATGAACACCTGGGCCCACGGCAACGACGGCGCCGTCCACAGCTCCGCCTCCCCCGACGGTCCGCGCAGCACGGTGGTCCTCGCCACGTCGGTGAAGGGAGTGTCGATCTGCACACCGTCGAGCGAGCGCGGGGCGCGGTAGTCGTAGTCCGTCCCGTCGACGGTGCGCGGCGGACCGTCGGGCAGCAGGCGCCCGTCGAGGGGCTGCCACCGCCCGGCGCCGAGCTCGAGGGTGCAGGCGTCGACGGGGTCGTCGCCGACGCGCAGGTAGGCGTGGAAGCCGACGGCGAGCGGCAGGTCCGCCCCGCCGTCGTTGCGGGCCCCGAAGGCGCAGGTCAGGCCGTCCTCCGCGACGCTGTACCGGATCCGCAGGTGCAGGTCGAAGGGCCAGCCGGGGTGGCGCCCCACGTCGCGGACGAGCGTGACCGCGTCGTCGGCGACCTCGACGTCGTCCCAATCGACGCGGCGCACGAGGCCGTGGTCGGCGGTACCGGTGACGTCGCTCGTGACCGCGAGGTGGTGGACCTCGCCGTCCCAGGTGTAGATGCCGTCCTCGGTGCGGCCGGGCCACGGCGCGAGCACGAGCCCCGCCGACAGCGGCGGCTTCTCGCCGAGCGGCCATTCCTCGGTGAGGGCGACGCCGTCGCGGCGGAGGCCGCGCAGGCCCGCGCCGGTCCGCGCGATCTCCGCGACGTAGCCGCCGGCGGCGATCGTGAACCCGGGTTGCACCGACATGGGCGCAATAGTACGGGCGGGGACGGGTGCGGCGAGCGGCGTCCGCCCGACGGCCGCCGGATGCAACCCTCCGCAACGTGGGCGGGCCTCAGCGGGCGAGCGTCCCGGCGATCACGGTCGCGACGGCGGACTGCAGCGCGGGCACGAGCTCGACGCGGAAGACCGCGAGGGACGGGTCCACGCGATAGGCCGATTCGCACAGCCGCGACTGCTCGGCCTGCGCGTAGACCGCACCGGAGAGGGTGAGCATCAGCGAGCCCACCGCGGGTGCGGCGTCGCCCAGCTCGGGGATCGCGCGGGTGATGACGGCCGCCAGGGTGTCGAGTCCGGCGAGGGCGGCGCGCTTGAACCGGACGATGGCGTCGGTGGAGACGTTGCGCTCGAGGACGGAGGCCTGCGCGGAGACGAGGTCGAGCAGGTCGGGGTGCGCGGCCGCGACGCGGGCGTAGACGGCGGCGAAGGCCTCGATCCGCTCGGCGAGCGGGGCGTCGGCGCGCCCCTCGGCTGCCCAGGCGTCCTCGAGTTCGACGATGCAGTCGGTCGCCGAGCGCATGAGCACCTCGAGGAGCACCTCTTCGCGGGACTCGAAGTAGCGCAACACGTTCGACTTGGCGAGGCCGACGCGGCGGCTGAGCTCGCTGAGCGTGAGCGAGGCGACCGGCATCTCGCAGAGCATGCCCGCCGCCGCGGCCATGATCGCCTCGCGCCGCTCCTGCCGCTGCTCCGCGTTGCGCGCCCGCTGAAAACCCACGGACCGATTTTACAGACCGCCGGTCTATTGACAACAGAACGACGGTCTTTTACCGTGGAGGCACCCAACAGACCGACGGTCTCTTAACCCGTCGCGGACTCCCGAGGAGCGCACATGAGCTGGACCGAGAACGACGTCCCCACCCAGGCCGGACGGGTCGCCGTCGTCACCGGCGCGAACACCGGGCTCGGCTTCGAGACCGCCCGGGTGCTCGCCCAGAAGGGCGCCGAGGTCGTCCTCGCGGTGCGCAACACCGACAAGGGCGCCGACGCCGCCCGGCGCATCGCCGCCGTCGCCCCGGGCGCGACGGTCCGTGTCCAGCGCCTCGACCTGGGCTCGCTCGCCTCGGTCCGCGACGCCGCGGCGGAGCTGCGGGAATCGACCCCGCGCGTGGATCTGCTGATCAACAACGCCGGCGTCATGTACCCGCCGAAGCAGACCACCACCGACGGCTTCGAGCTGCAGTTCGGCACCAACCACCTGGGCCATTTCGCATGGACCGCCCAGGTGCTCGACCTGCTGCTGGACGTGCCCGGCTCGCGCGTGGTGACCGTCGCCAGCATCGCGCACCGCATCCGCGCGGCCATCCACTTCGACGACCTGCAGTGGGAGCGCTCCTACGACCGCGTCGCCGCCTACGGGCAGAGCAAGCTCGCGAACCTGCTCTTCCACTACGAGCTGCAGCGCCGCCTCGAGGCCCGCGGCGCCGAGCGCGGCACCGTCGCGCTGGCTGCGCACCCCGGCATCGCCGACACCGAGCTGGTCCGCAACCTCCCGGCCGTGCTGCAGAAGGCGCAGGCCTTCGCGCCGCTGTTCTCGCACGATGCGGAGCACGGCGCGCTCCCCCAGCTCCGGGCCGCCACCGATCCCGGCGCGCTCGGCGGCCAGTATTACGGCCCCGACGGCCTCGGCGAGCGCCGCGGCGCCCCGAAGGTCGTGGCGTCCAGCGAGCAGTCCTACGACCTGGACCTGCAGCGCCGCCTGTGGGCCGTGTCGGAGGAGCTCACCGGCATCGCCTTCCCCGTCTGATGTCGACCGTGGAGGCCGCCCTCGCGGCGATCGCCCGCACCGAGACGGTGGAGCTGCGCACCGTCACCCGCGACGGACGGTCCATCGCCACGCCCGTCGGCGCGACGGTGGTCGGCGGTCGCGTCTACATCCGCAGCCAGCGCCGCGAACGCAGCATGTGGCTGCGGCGCGCGATCCGCACGCCGGCGGGTGCGATCGCGGCGGACGGTACGTCGCTACCGGTGACCTTCACCCTGGTCGACGACCCCGCGGAGCTGCGGCGCGTGACCGCGGCGACGCTGGCGAAGTACGGCGGCCCCCTGCGCTCGCTCCTGCTGCGCCCGGCGCTGTGGTGGACGCGGCGGTTCGTGGTCCGCGCGACCCCCGCCGGCTGATTCAGCGCAGGACGCGGTAGCGCACGAAGGCGGGCACGGCGAACGCCGCGAGCACGGTGAAGACGATGACCAGCACGCCGCCGCCGGCCGCGGCCATCGCCGCGCCGGCGGAAGCGGCCGCCGCGCCGTGCAGCGCGTCGCCGATGCGCGGCCCGCCGGCCACGACCACGGTGAAGACGCCCTGCAGGCGCCCGCGGACGTCGTCGGTCGCGGCCTCCTGCAGCATCGTCGAGCGGAAGGCCGCCGAGAACATGTCGGCCGCGCCGCCCAGCGCGAGCAGCACCAGCGCCGCCCACAGCCAGCTGACGTGCGCGGCGACGCCGAAGCCGGCGATCGCGAGACCCCACAGCACGATCATCACCACCACCGCGAGGCCCTGCCGCGAGACCCGCGACGTCCAGCCCGAGAGCACGCCGCCGAGCACCGCGCCCACCGACATCGCCGCGAACAGCGCGCCGAACACGACACCGCCCTCGATCGGGTCGCCGAAGTTCTCGTGTGCGATCTGCGGGAACAGGGCGCGCGGCATGCCGAAGACCATCGCGATGATGTCGACCACGAAGCTCATGAGCAGCACCTTGTGGCCCGCGAGGTACCGGAAGCCGTCGATCACGGAGCGCAAGCCCAGCGACTGTCCCTTGTCCTCCGGCTTGATCGAGGGCAGCCTCCACACGGCCCAGAGCGTGACCATCAGCGAGGCCGCGTCGAGCGCGTACAGCCAGTGCACGCCGATGACCGGGATGAGCGGAGCGCCCAGCATCGGGCCGGCGATGGCACCGAACTGCATCACGGTCATGTTGAGCGAATTGGCCGCGGGCAGCTGCTCCGGCGGCACCAGCCGCGCGTAGATCGCGGACCGGGTCGGCTGGTTCACGCCGAAGAAGGCCTGCTGCAGCGCGAAGGCGCCGAGGATCAGCCACACGTTATCGGGGAGCAGCGCGAGCAGCAGGGCGGTGCCCGCGAGCCCGAGGGTGGTGCCGATGATGACCAGCCGGCGGTCCAGCGCGTCGGCGATCGCGCCGCCCCACAGGCCGAAGATCACCAGCGGGACCAGGCCGAAGATGCCGGTCAGGCCGACGTATGCGGACGATCCGGTGATCGCGTAGATCTGCGCCGGCACCGCGACCGCGGTGAGCTGCGCGCCGATGACGGTGACGATCCCGGTCCACCACAGTCGCCGGTAGTCGGGGTTCTGGAGTGGCCGCGTGTCGGCCAGGAGTCTCGGCACTCGAAAGATCCTACGACTACCTCAGCATCTCCCGCGACCCCGCGCGCACCCGCTACCGTGGCGCCGATGAGGCTGGCACGCGCACGCATCGACGGCGACGCCCTCGTGGACGTCGACATCGCCGGGGGCCGGATCGCCGCCCTCTCCCCCGCCGGCGCCACCCGCCCCGCGGGCGACGTGCTCGACCTCGACGGCCGCCGCCTGATCCCCGGCCTGTGGGACGAGCACGTGCACGTGCGGACGTGGGCCGTCTCCACGCGCCGCATCGACGTGCGGTCCGCGACCGGCCCGGAGGAGGTGGCCGCGCTGGTCCGCGCCGCGCTCCCGGACGCGGAGCCGGGCCTGCCCGTGGTCGCCGTCGGCATGCGCGACGGGATCTGGGACGGCGCACCGTCGCGCCTGCTGCTCGACGAGATCGCGCCCGACGTGCCCGTCATGGTCGTCTCCTCCGACCTGCACAGCTCCTGGTCGAACGCGGCACTCGGCCGGCTCCTCGGCATCGACCTCGACGAGACGGGCATGCTCCGCGAGGCGGCCAGCTTCGCCGCGGCGACCCGCGTCGAGTCGCTGGTCGCGGATCGCGCCGACACCTGGGTGATCGAGGCGCTCGCCGGCCTCGGTCGACGGGGCGTCGTCGGCCTCGTCGACCTGGATTTCGACGATGCCGTCGGCGCCTGGGAGCGACGCCCCGCCCCGCCCGTGCGGGTCGACGCGGGCGTGTACCCGCAGCACCTCGACGCCGCCGAGGCCCGCGGCGCCGGCACGGGCGCCCCGATCAACGGCCTGGCCCGGGTGGGCCCGCTCAAGGTCATCACCGACGGTTCCCTCGGCACGCGAACCGCGTTCTGCCACGCGCCGTACCCCGGCACGACCGATCGCGGCGTGCTGGAGGTGCCGCCGGAGCGCCTCGTCGGGCTGCTGCGCCGGGGCGCCGCGCTGGGCCTGACCCCGGCGATCCACGCCATCGGCGACGCGGCCAACGCGCTGGCGCTCGACGCCTTCGCCGAGGCGGGGGTGCGCGGGCGCATCGAGCACGCGCAGTTGCTCACCGAGGCGGATCTGGCGCGGATGGCGGCGTTGCGGATCGGCGCGTCGATCCAGCCGGAGCACATGCTCGACGACCGCGGCCTGGTCGCACGATTCTGGGGCGACCGCGCCGCGGACGCCTTCCGCGTCGGCTCGCTCGTGGCCGCGGGCGTCGAGGTGGTGTTCGGTTCGGACGCGCCGGTCACGCCGTTGGACCCGTGGTTCGCGATCTCCGCCGCCGTGACCCGCACCCGCGACGGAGATCCGCCGTGGCAGCCGTGGGAGGCGGTCGACGCGGAGACCGCGCTGCGGCTCTCGGCGCGGTCTCGGATCGCGGTCGGCGAGCCCGCCGACCTGGTGGCCCTCGGCGCCGACCCGACGCCGGAACGCCTGCGCACCATGCCCGTCGACCTCACGCTGGTGGCCGGCGGGATCACCCACAGCGGTCTCTAGGGCTGCAGGCGGAACGGCGCGTAGTCGGGCGCGACGAGCCGCACCCGGTTGTGCACCCGGTTCTCCCGGCCCTGCCAGAACTCGACGACCTGCGGCGCGATCCGGTAGCCGCCCCATTCCGGCGGCACCGGCACGTCCTGCCCCTCGAACCGGGCCTCCACCTCGGCGAAGCGCTCCGCCATCGCGGCGCGGGAGGCGACCGGCCGGGATTGGTCCGAGGCCCACGCCCCGAGCTGCGAGCCCCGCGGCCGCTCGGTCCAGTAGGCGGCGGTCTCCTCCGGGGTGACCTTGGTGACGGCGCCGCGCACGTGCACCTGCCGGTGGATCGCGATCCACGGAAAGGTCACGGCGGCAACGGGGTTCGCCTCGACGGCGCGGGCCTTGTCGGATCCGTAGTTGGTGTAGAACACCACGCCCCGCTCGTCGAGGCCCTTGCACAGCACGGTGCGGGTGGCCGGGAGCCCGGTCTCGTCGACGGTGGCGAGCACCATCGCGTTGGGCTCCGGCGCGCCGGCGGCGACGGCCTCGTCGAACCAGGACCGCCACAGCGGCACCCAGCCTCCCGCCAGGTCCTCGGGCTGGAGGTCGAAGGAGTCGCCGTCGTACTTCTCGCGCATCGCCGTCAGGTCCACGAAGCCGAGACTACTCATTAGGCTGCACAGCATGACTGAGATTCCGGGTGGGCTCGAAGGCGTCGTCGCGTTCTCCACGGAGATCGCGGAGCCGGACAAGCAGGGCGGGGTGCTGCGGTACCGCGGCGTCGACGTGGCCGACCTGGTGCGCGACCGGGTCGCCTACGGCCAGGTGTGGGGCCTGCTGGTGGACGGCGAGTTCGGCAACCCGCTACCCGCGGCGGAACCCTTCCCACTGCCCATCCACAGCGGCGACGTCCGCGTCGACGCGCAGGCCGGCCTCGCGATGCTGGGCCCGCTCTGGGGCTTCGAGCCGCTGCTCGACATCGACGACGCCACCGCCCGCGAGAACCTGGCGCGCGCCTCGGTGATGACGCTGAGCTTCGTCGCCCAGTCGGCCCGCGGCCTCGAGCGCCCGGCGGTGCCGCAGCGGATCATCGACCAGTCCCCCACCATCACGCACCGGTTCATGACCCGCTGGCACGGCGAGCCCGACCCGGATCACGTGCGCGCGATCGACGCCTACTGGGTCGCGGCCGCCGAGCACGGCCTCAACACGTCGACGCTCACGGCGCGGGTCATCGCGTCGACGGGGGCCGACGTCTCGACGGCCCTCTCGGGCGCGGTCGGCGCGCTCTCGGGCCCGCTGCACGGCGGCGCACCGTCGCGCGTGCTGCCGATGCTCGACGAGGTGGTCCGCACCGACGACCCCCGCGGAGTCGTGGCCTCCCGGTTGGACCGCGGCGAGCGGATCATGGGCTTCGGCCACCGCATCTACCGCGCCGAGGACCCGCGCGCCGATGTGCTCCGCGCGGTGGCCCGCGACCTGCACGCGCCCCGCTACGAGGCCGCCGCGGCGCTGGAGCGCGAGGCGAACGCGCTGTTCGCGGAGCGGCGGCCGGACCGCGCGATCTCGACGAACGTCGAGTTCTGGGCGGCCGTGATCCTCGACTACGCGGGCGTCCCGCCGCGGATGATGCCCGCCATGTTCACCTGCGCGCGGACCGCCGGCTGGTGCGCCCACATCCTCGAGCAGAAGCGGGCGAACAAGTTGATCCGCCCGTCCGCCCAGTACACCGGGCACGGCCCGCGGCAGCCGGAGGACGTGCCCGGGTGGGACACCATTAGGATTTAGGGCATGACGATCGAGATTCCCGCCGCGCTCAAGCCCGTCGACGGCCGCTTCGGCTGCGGCCCGTCCAAGGTCCGCCCCGAGCAGCTGCAGTCGCTCGTCGACACCGGCGCCTCGGTGTTCGGCACCAGCCACCGCCAGGCCCCGGTGAAGAACGTCGTGGGCCGCGTGCGCGAGGGCCTGAAGGATCTCTTCTCGCTCCCCGAGGGCTACGAGGTCGTGCTCGGCAACGGCGGCACCACCGCCTTCTGGGACGCCGCCGCCTTCGGCCTGATCCGCGAGCGCAGCCAGCACTTCACCTACGGCGAGTTCAGCAACAAGTTCGCGAGCGTCGCCAAGGGCAACCCGTTCATCGGCGACCCGATCGTCGTCTCGAGCGACCCGGGCTCGGCCCCCGAGCTGGTGGCCGACGGCACCGTCGACCTCATCGGCTGGGCGCACAACGAGACCTCGACGGGTGTCGCGGTGCCGGTCAGCCGCCTCGCGGGCAGCGAGAACGCGCTCATCGCGATCGACGCCACGTCGGGCGCCGGCGGCCTGCCGGTGAACGTCGCCGACACCGACGTCTACTACTTCGCGCCGCAGAAGTGCTTCGCCGCCGACGGTGGCCTCTGGGTCGCGCTGATGAGCCCCGCGGCCCTGGCGCGCGTCGAGGAGATCAAGGCCTCGGGCCGCTACACCCCCGAGTTCCTCTCGCTGCCCATCGCGGTGGACAACTCGAGCAAGAACCAGACCTACAACACCCCCGCGCTGGCGACGCTGCTCCTGTTCGCGGATCAGATCGAGTGGATGAACGGCAACGGCGGCCTGGACTGGGCCGTCTCGCGCACCAAGGATTCGAGCGACCGCCTGTACCAGTGGGCCGAGGCCAGCGAGTTCGCGACGCCCTTCGTCACCGATCCGGCGCTGCGCAGCCAGGTCGTCGGCACCATCGACTTCGACGAGAAGATCGACGCCGCCGCCGTGGCCAAGACGCTGCGCGCGAACGGCATCGTCGACACCGAGCCGTACCGCAAGCTGGGCCGCAACCAGCTCCGCATCGGCATGTTCCCGGCGATCGATCCCGAGGACGTCACCGCTTTGACCAAGTGCATCGATTTCGTGGTCGAGCGCGTGTCGGCCGACGCGTAGCGAATCGAACAACTACCCTTGCACCATGCAGGAACTGCGGGTTGTGGGACTGGACGACGACGGGACGTCTGTGGTCTGCGAAGGCCCCGCGGGACGTTTCCGCCTGCCGATCGACGACACCTTGAAGGCGGCCGTGAGCGGTGAACTAGAAGGCGGCACCCAGACCGAGATCGAGCTGGGCGCCGACCTGTCGCCGCGGGAGATCCAGGCCCGCATCCGCGCCGGCGCCACGATCGAGGAGATCGCAGAGTTCACGGGTGCCCCGAATCACCGGATCAAGCGCTTCGCGGGCCCGGTGCTACTGGAGCGTTCGCGCGCTGCGGAGATGGCGCAGTTGGCCCATCCCGTGCGCGGCGACGGCCCGATGCACGCGACCCTCGCCGAGGTGATCCGCACGGCGCTCGCCGAGCGCGGCCACGCCGACACCACCGAGTGGGACGCCTTCAAGGGCGCCGACAACCGCTGGGTGGTCTCGATCAGCTGGAGCGTCGGCAAGTCGCGCAACCAGGCGCACTTCAAGTACGCGCCGGGCGCGCACGGCGGCACCGCCAGCCCCGTCGACGAGACGGCCCGCGGCCTGCTCGATCCCGATGCGCGGCAGGGGCTGCGGAGCATCGACCGCTCCGCCGACGAGCCGCTGCGCGCGGTCCCCGGGCCCGTGGCCCCGGGCCCCGTCGTCGAGGGCACCGTCGAGGAGCGTTCCGAGCGTCGTCCCGCCCAGGCGCCCGCGGCCGCGGCTGCGGCGGGCCAGCACGGCCGCCGGCATCCGGAGATGCCGTCGTGGGAGGACGTGCTCCTCGGCGTCCGCGGCGGGAAGAACGGGTAGGTCGTGGGCGCGACAGCTGCGACGCTCTGGTTCATCGACGTCGCGGAGCCGAAAGGCATTCTCGCGATCGTCGGCCGGCCCGACGAGGCCGCATCCCGCGCGATCGCCGAGCAGGTGCTCGGCGAGCCCGTCGTGGGGCGCCCCGAGTCCCTGGCCCGCGCCGCGGACCCGCTGCCCGGGCACGTCTACGTGGCCGCCTGGGGCGGGCTGACCGTGGTCACGCACGCCGGCCTGCGCGTGGACAAACCGAGCGAGCTCGACGAATCCTGGTGGAACCTGATGCCCGCGCACCGCGCGTTCCTGCTGGTCGCGGCCCCGGAGCGGGCGGTCGGCGGTTTCGCGCTGCGCGCCGACGGTGCGCCCAAGCGGTCGTTCTCCGCGCACCCCGTCGACATCCTGGAGGACGAGGGCCTGCCCGAGCTGTTCGAGGGGCCCTTCTGGGCCGGCGAGCACCCCCTCACCTACGCCGAGGGCGTCGTTCCCGACCCGCGGGCCCTGCCCTTCCACCCGATGGAGTTCGCGGAGCAGGCGAACCGCGAGATCCTCGGTTTCCGGTTCACGCACCCGCTCGCGCTCACGGACCTCGATCCGGCCCGCATCCAGGTCATCGACTTCGTCCCCGCCTCCCAGCAACAGCAGGCCCAGGCCCAGACCCAGACCGACGGTGCGCCGCAGCCCCCGGTCGAGCAGCCCGACCCCGGCTACGAGGACCGCGGCAAGGTCCGCAGCTTCTTCGGTTTCTGATTCTGGCTCACCGTGTGACTAGTTCGATGCGTGATGCGTGATGCGCGCGTATCCTGATCTCATGAGGACGACGCTCGACATCAGCCCCCGCGTTCTCGCCGCTGCGCGAGCGCGGGTGAACGCCGGGCTGAACACGAGCATCGGGGATGCAGTGTCGTACTTGGCCACTGTTGGACTCGAAGGCACTGCGACGAGCCCTGAGCCGTCCCGTCGCGGCCTGGTCCTGCTCCCGTCGGCGCCCGACCATGTCATCACCAATGAGATGGTCGAGGACGCGATGCTCGATGACTGAGCTCGAACTTCCGGATGTGAACGTCCTCGTCGCTCTCGTCAGCGCCAATCACGTCCATCACGACACGGCTCGCGGCTGGTTCGAGTCCACCGCACGCTTCGCCACCACACCGATCACCGAGGCCGGGCTCGTCCGGATGGCGCTGAACCGGGCCGTCATGGGGACCGCCGTCACTGCGCAGCAGGCGCTCGCGTCGCTCGCCTCCCTGCGCGCGGACGAACGTGCCGAATTCGTGCCGGACGACTCATCGCTCGCCGGCCCGTCCATCGATCTCGTGGGTCTCGCCGGCCACAAGCAGGTCACCGACCTCCATCTCGTGAACCTCGTAGCGCAACACGCGGCCGTGCTTGTCACCCTCGACACCAAGATCCGGCCCGTTCTCGCACCCGACGACCAGTCCCTCGTCCGCGTCCTCCTCTGAGCCCGGCGCCGCAGCTCCGTCGGTTTCTGATCGCCCCGCAGTCGTCAGGAGTCCGGCTGTGCGGAGCGACGTTCCTTTGCGCGGTGCCTATGCAGAACCTGCATAAGCACGCCGGCCCGGCCCTCGCTCACCCGGCGAGCGCCGTGTCCGCGTTCGAGACTCCGACGAGGAGTGCGACCTCCCTGTCCGCGAGTTCGGCGCCGTTCCGGAAATAGGAGATCGTGCGCGAGACGGAGTCGTTCACCCCGTGGGGCCGGATCTCGTCACGCACGAGGAAGTGGTCCTCGGTCGCGGCGCGGCCGAGCGCTTCGGGCCCCATCCGACTCGCGGGGATGCGCGCGAAGTAGCGGTACGTCTGGCCGTCCGGCGCCGAGTACGACTCCAGCCACGCGATATCGCCCGGGCTCACGTAGGCAGCGAGGCCGGACCATTCGATCGCGGAACGCTTGTCGGCCTCCACCCACAGCGCACGGACGATGCCGGCGACCGCGAGCGCCGCCGCCGCCGCCGCAAGGATATGTACGCGACGCCGTCCCGGCATCGACTTGTTCGGCCTGATGATGTCACCGCCTCGTCGTTGTTCACAGCGACCGCGCCGTAGCCGTCAGTCGGAACCTTGATGCAGGATCACAACATCGAAATAGCCAGATCGCGCATTCAGGGTATCGCCGTCCGCAGCAACCCGGCCGGGCACAACGGCGACGGCAGGCCATCCGCACCCGAGTTGACTGCGGAGCGCTGCATCTCACGCAGGGCACGAGCACAGAGAGGCAACCGAGCAGGCGTTATGCGCGCAGCGCATCGCTGTTCAGCGCGACTACTGCTCCCCGCGCGCAGCGGCCTCCCCGGCCGGCGCTCCCCGCAACGCCTCGGCGGCGGCGGACCGTCGGAGCGCGTAGGCGCCGCACAGGGCGCAGGTGACCGCGGAGATCACGCCGCCCACGAGCAGCGGCGCGGCGGGCGTGGTCACGTCGGCGATGGCGCCGAGCAGCGGCGCGCCCAGGGGCGTGCCGCCGAGGAAGGCGAGCATGTAGATGCCCATCACGCGGCCGCGGTACTCGGGGTCCACGGACAGCTGCATGATGCTCATCGCGGAGGTGGTGAAGGCCATCTGCAGCAGCCCGACGAGCGTCAGCAGCACCGCCACGAGCCAGAACCACGGCGCCAGCCCCGCCAGCACGGACGCCACGCCGAAGGCGCAGCCGCCCACCAGGCAGGTGCGCAGCGAGGCGATGCCCGTCCGCTTCGCCGCAAGCAGCGCGCCGGTGAGCGTGCCGACGGCGAGCAGCGTCGACAGCAGCCCGTAGGCGTCGGCGCCCAGCCCGAAGCCCTGGCGCGCCAGCAGCGACAGCGCCAGCGGGAAGTTGATGCCGAAGGTGGAGACGAAGAAGACCGCGATCATCACCAGCGCCAGCTCGCGGCGCCGCCGCACGTAGGCGAACCCCGCCCGCAGCTGCCCGCGGGCGCGCTCCACCGGCGGCGACGGGAACAGCTCCCCCACCCGCATAGCCAGCAGCGCCGCGACGATGGCGCCCGTGAACACCGCGTTCACCGCGAACACCCAGCCGGTGCCGACGCCGGCGATGAGCAGGCCGGCGATCGCTGGACCCACGATGCGGGCGGCGTTGAACACCATCGAATTCAGGCCGATCGCGTTCGGCAGCAGCTCCGGCCCCACCATCTCGATCGTGAAGGCCTGCCGGAAGGGCCCGGCGATCGCCGTCACGCAGCCGAAGACGAACGCGAGCACGAAGACGTGCCACAGCGCGACCACCCCGGTGAGCGTCAGCACCGCCAGGACCGCCGCACACGCCGCCGCCGCGGTCTGCGTGCACATGAGCACGCGGCGCTTGTCGTAGCGGTCCGCGAGCAGGCCCGCCCAGGCGGAGAGCAACAGCGTGGGCCCGAACTGCAGGGCCATCACCACGCCGAGCACCCAGCCTCGGCCGTGCGCGAGGTCGAGCACCAGCCAGTCCTCGGCGACGCGCTGCATCCACGTGCCCACCAGGCTCACCGATTGGCCGCCCGCCCAGAGCCGGTAGTTCCTCGTTCGCAGGGAAACGAAGACGCTGGGCACTCGTCCGATAGTAGTCCTAAGTTTTCCGCCGGGTTCTCAGACCAGCCCACTGGAGAGGGCCACGACGGCCCCGAGCCAGGCGATCACCATCGCCCCCGCGAAGCCCGCGCAGAACCACCGGGCCACGGGGCGCCGACGGTACGCGGTCAGCACCGGCACGGCGCCCGCCGTCCCGAGCGCCAGCAGGAACAGCCCGAGCCACCTGTTGACCGCCATCACCGCCACGAACAACCCCGACAGCACGCCGCCCGCGAGCAGCGCCACCACCACCGCGACCGCGGTGCCGGTGATCCAGGGCGTGTAGCGGGGGCCGGTCACGTGCGGGCGCGCTCGTACAGGGCCAGCGCCGCCGCGGTGGCGACGTTGAGCGAATCGGTGCCGCGGGACATGGGGATCCGCGCGCGCACGTCCGCCGCGGCCATCGTCTCCGGGTCGAGCCCCGGCCCCTCCGCGCCCACCAGGTACGCCACCCGGGGAGGACCGCCGTGCACGGCCTCCGCCACCGTCGCCTCCCCCGACGGCGTGAGCGCCACCGTCCGGAATCCGTGCTCCGCCAGCACGCCCAATCCCTCTGCCGGCCAGCCGGACGCGGGCAGGTGCGCGAAGGGCACCAGCAGCACGTGGCCCATGGACACCCGCACCGCGCGCCGGTACAGCGGGTCCGAGCAGCGCGGCCCGAAGAGCACCGCGTCGGCACTGAGGCCCGCGCCGTTGCGGAAGATCGAGCCGAGGTTCTCGTGGTCGTTGACGCCCTCGAGGACGACGACGGTGCGCGCACCGTCGAGGAGCTCCCCGGCCTCCAGCGGCGCGGGCCGGCGGGCGGCGGCGAGCACCCCGCGGTTGAGGTGGAAACCCACCACCCGCGCCATGAGGTCGGCGGTCACCAGGTACCGCGGCACGTCGGGCGCCAGGCCCTCCAGCCGCGCCAGCTTGGACTCGACGCCCATGATCGCGTGCGGCACGAACCGCGAGGCCAGCATCCGCTCCACCACGGGCACACCCTCGGCCAGCACCACGCCGCGCGCGAGGTCGGGCCGCTTGTCCGCGGCGGACAGGTCGCGGAAGTCGCTGAGCCGCGGGTCATCCGCGTCGTGAATCGGATAAATCGGTTGCGCCGGCACCCCACCAGCCTAATATCGAACTACGTGATCGAGATCCGTACCGCCACCGAAGCCGACTGGCCCGAGATGTACGCGCAGGACGTACACGCCTTCGGCTCCCCCTTCGAAGCCGAAGCCGCCCCGCTCATCCGGCGCACCCTGGACCTGGACCGGTTCGTCGTGGCCCGCGACACCACCGACGGCGCGCTCGTCGGCGTGGCGGGCTCCTTCGCCCTCACGCTGACGGTGCCCGGTGGCGCGCAGCTCGACGCTCCCGGCGTCACCTGGGTGTCGGTGGCGCCCAGCCACCGCCGCATCGGCGTGCTGCGGAAGATGATGGACGAGTTGCACTCCCGCTATCGGGACGCCGGCAACGCCGTCGCGATCCTCACCGCGAGCGAGGGCACGATCTACGAGCGCTTCGGCTACGGCGTGGCCACGTACATCGACGAGGTGACCATCGCCCGCCGCACCGCGCGGCTGCGCGACCCGCTCCCCGGCCCGCTCCGCACCCGCATCACCGGCGCCGCCGCGGCGCGCGAGGCCGTCGAGGACCTGTACCGCCGCTGGCACGCCGCCACGGCGGGATCCGCGTCGGCGGAACAGTTCTGGGAGCTCTTCCACGCCGACCCGGAGTGGGCGCGCTGGGGCGGCTCGGCCCGCCGGTTCCTGGTGCACCCCGACGGCTACGCGACCTATCGGGTGGACGAGAAGGACCGCGCGGAGATCGAGGACGTCAAGGCGCTCACCGCCGAGGCGGCCGCCGACCTGTGGCAGACCGTGCTCGGGCTCGACACCTTCGACGAGGTGACCGTCGACCTGCCGCCGGACCACCCGCTGCGGGAGATGCTCGTCGACCCGCGCTCGGTCAAGGTCACTGCCCGCAAGGACCGGCTGTGGCTGGCGTTCCTCGACGTGCCCGCGGCACTCGAGGCCCGCACGTACGAGGCCGACGGCGAGCTCGTGCTCGGCGTGGACGGCGCCGCGTACCGGCTCACCGTCTACGGCGGCGTCGCGACGTGCCGCCCGACGGATGAGGCACCGTCGGTCTCCCTGACGGGCCCCACGCTCGCGGGCCTGTACCTCGGCGCTGTGACACCGGACACGATGGCGCGGGCCGGCCGGATCGCGGGCGATTTCGGCGCGCTGTCGGTTTTCCGCACGGACCGGCAGCCGGAACTCGGGACCACGTTCTGAAAGAACGAGGAACCTGACGAATCAATACCGGAAAAGGAACGGCCCTCTCGGAATCAATCCGAGAGGGCCGTTCGATATTCGATGGGAAATCGATGGGATTCAGCTTTGCTTCTCTTCGGCGGCGATGAGGCCGTTGAGAATTCCCACCGCGTCGCCGAGCGTCGCGCGCTGCTCGGGAGAAAGGTCGTCGAGCTTGCCGCGCAGCCATGCCTCGCGCGCGCGGGCCTCGCCCGTGATGATCTGTTCGCCTTCGTCGGAGAGGCTGACGATCACCTGGCGGCCGTCAGTGGGATGCGGGGCGCGCCGGACCAGCCCCAGGTCGGCGAGGGACGCGATGACCCGCGTCATCGACGGCGGCTGCACGCGCTCGCGCGCCGCGAGTTGCCCGGGCGTGAGCGGCCCGTCGTTCGCGAGCGCGTTGAGCGCGGACAGCTGCGTCAAAGAGACGAGCGAATCGCGACGCCGGCCGCGAAGGTGGCGGGCGAACCGCACGGTGGCGAGAGCAAGATCTCCCGCCAGCCGATCGTCATTGTCAGTCACGGCGCTAGAGTACATCTGCTAAGTGCAATTCCGCGCATGAACCCCGGGAGTAACGATGAACCTTCAAGGGAACGAGCCGGGAAACGCCGTCGCGGCGCCCGCACTTCCCCGCGCGGCGACGGAGCCGCGGCCCGTCGTCATCGCCGGGACCGTTGCGTTCGCAGTCGCCCTCGTCATCGCGCTCCTGGCCCGCGAGACCTTCGGCGACGCGTGGATCGTGTGCGCCTCCGGCGTGGGGGTGGGGCTCTTCGGGGCCGCGGTCCTCACCCTGCAGCGGAGGGCGGCCCTGCGCGGCGATCGGGGGGCGCAGCGCGGCCTCGTGTGAGCCGCAGCACAGCCAGCCCGAGCGCGATCACGATCGCGCCGATCGCCCAGCCCGCGAGCACGTCGAGGAGCCAGTGCGCGGCCAGGTACACCCGGCTCAGGCCGATCGCGAACGTTCCGAGCAGCGCGGCTGCGAACGGCCACCGTCGGCCCGTGAGAGCGTGGGCCGCCACGGCGAAGGTCCCGAGGACCACCATCGAGTTGAGCGCGTGCCCGGACGGGAAGCTCTCCGACGAGATCACCACCAGCCGGGGCGGCACGGGCGGCCGCTCCCGCCCGAAGAGATCCTTGAGCACGACCATCAACCCGAGCCCGAACAACTGGGTCAGGCCGCAGTACAGCGCCCATACCCGTTCCCTGCGGCGCACCAGCAGGTAGAGGAACCCGGCGATGCCGATCGCCCACATCGAGGCGGTGTTGCCCACCGTCGTGATCACGCGCATCACCGCGGTCAGCGCGTCGCCGCGGATCGAGAGCATCCAGTCGAGCGCTCCCCGATCGACGGGATTGGGCCATGCGTCGCCGTCGGTCACCACCGTCTCGACTGTACGTGGAGCACGCCGTCCGTCACGACGTACGGGACGCGGCGCTCGGCCCCGCCGACCACGACCACGAGCTCGTCGTGGACGTGCACCTCCGCCGCGTCGGGCAGTTCGCCGAGCGCCTGCGCGAGGGTGACACCGGGATGCGCGCCGCGCGCGAACCGCGCGCCACCACCCAGGATCTCGACCGGCTCGGCGCCTGCGAGGGGCAGGTCCAGCGTGTCGGCGAGGTCCGCGGCCACGTCGAGCCCGCCGAAGACCAGGCCCGACGCGGTGAACCGCGCGTACGGCACGTCGAGCACCGCGGCGTCGTCGGCGTCGAGCACCTCGCCGTCGATGCCCCGGACCCGGGCGGGGAGCTCCGCGAGCCGGTGCCCCGCGATCGCGCGGTGCGCCGCGATCACCACGGCGGGGGTGGGCGTGCGGGCGGGGTCGGCGAGGGCGTCGGCCAGCACCTGCGCGTCGGCGTCGGTCCGCACGGCGTGCAGCAGCGCGGCCCGCAGCCGCGGCGCGGCGGGGTGCGTGCACGGGTCGAGCAGACCGGCGAAGGCCTCGTCGTCGGGCGATCGCAGCCGGCCCAGCTCGGTGCGGGTGTGCAGCCACCAGGCCGTGTAGCCGTCCGGATCGTCCAGCACGCCCGGCAGTTCCGCGAGCAGCGCGTACGCGGGCTCCCAGTGCTCGACGAGGTCCAGGTCCCGGACGGCGACGAGCTCGTCGGGCTCGGCCGGGAGCTGCGCCCACCAGTCCTCCGCGCCGTCGAGCGTCGCGTCGGGCCCGGTCGGGAGCGGCTCTCGGAGCACCCCGAACGACCAGCCGACGCCGATCGCCCGCAGCGCCTGCGCCGGGTACCGCGCCTCGAAATCCGGGTCGACGGTGCCGTACGGGTGGTCCTCGCCCAGCGCCTCCCGCAGCGGCGCGGCCGCGGCGAGGAGTTCGTCCGCGGGGTACAGCGCACCGTCGTCGCCCGGGACGGGGAGCGCGCCGAGCCACGTGGGCCCGACGGTGCCGCCGTCGCCGAGCAGGCCCAGCACGGCCTCGGTGAGCTCGAGGTCCTCGTCGCCGGCGCCCGCCTCCCAGTCGATGCGGCCCACCTCCTCGCGCAACGCGGGATCCCCGAGCAGGTCCGCGGGGCTCAGCCGCCGCGCGCCCGCCCGCTCCAGCAGCGGGTGCGCCGCCGCGGGGTGCACGATCCGGGCCCACGTGACCAGCGCCAGCGCATCGGCGTCGCCCGCCACGAGGCTCGCGCCGCGCGCCCCGGTGACCACGCGGCCGTCGGCGAGCGGGACGGGCAGTGCGCCCAGGTCGTCGGCGGAGAGCCGCGCGGCGTCGAGGGCGGCGTACAGCTCGCCGTACCAGGCCGGATCGCGGTCGCGCGGCGCCGCGTCGGCGAGGTCCGCCGCGGTCAGCTCGCGGGCGCCGAGCGCCACCAGGCGCGCCGCGTCCGGCGCCGACGAGTACTCGGGCGGGACCAGCGGAAGCGCCTCGCACAAAAGAGTATTCAGCTCGGCGGTGAGCCCGGGCAGCACCGCGGCGCGGTCCGGGCGCAGCCGCGCACCGTCGGGCCCGGGGACCCAGGCGTGCCCGCGCAGCTCGTCGTCGATCGCCTCCCGCAGCAGCGCGTCGACGGGGCCCGCGGGCGGCCGGCGCGGCGGCAGCAGCGGCATCGGGTCGGGCTGCGCGGCGACGAAGGCGGCGTAGCCGCGGGCGGCGAGCGCGACGTCCGCGTCGGGGTGCAGGCGGCGCCGGTCGGGCGTGGTCGGCAGGTCGGCGATGACCCGCACGGGCAGGGTCAGGGGCTCGTCGGTGCGGGTGGGCGCATGCAGGTACCGCGCGTCCGCGCCGATCACCCAGCGCGCGTGCGGGCCGTGCCCGACGACGAGATCGGGGGCCGCGAACCGCTCCTCGCCGACGGTGACCGCCGCGAGCGCGGGCAGGTCGAGCAGCAGATCCGCGGCCTGGTCCGCGAACTCGGCGAGCAGCGCGGGGTCGGCGCCGACGAGCACGACCTCGGTCGCGAAACCCGCGCGCGGCGGCGTGTCGACGGGGTACGGCAGGCGCATCGCGGCGACGTCGTCCAGCCCGGCGTCCGCGCGGGAACGCTCGGCGGAGAAGGCGATACCACCTTCGGCCGAGCGGATCTCGACCTCGTCGGTCACCGTCAGAACGGCGGCGAAGCCGACCCCGAACCGGCCGACGGAGGCACCGTCGGACTTGGGCGAGACGCGCAGCGCGGCGAGGGAGGCGACCCCGGACTTCGACAGCGGCGCGCCGGTGTTGGCGACGTGCACCCCGTCGGCCTCGGCCCAGGCGGCGAGTTCGCCGGGGATCCCGGCGGCGGTGGCGGCGTCGGCGGCGTTCTGCGCCAGCTCGACGGCGACGCGGTCGCGGTAGCCGACGGTGACCAGGTCCCGTTCGGCGGCGAGATCCTCGGCGGCGCGGGTGGGTGAATCGCGCCAGGCGGCGAGGGTCGCGCGGCGCAGCGCGGCGGTACCGAACGGATCGGCGGCCATGTCAGGCCTGCTCGGCGGGGACCTTCTCGACGGCGCCGTCGTCGTAGGGCTCGTACGCGGGGCTCCCCTGGCCCGACGGTGCCGTGACCGAGGAGTGCGCGCCGCAGCCGTAGTGCGCGTGCACAACGTGGCCGTCGGCCGAGTACTCGTTGCCGCAGGCGCCGAAGGCCGCACCCAGGGCGCCGGCCAGCGGGAGGAAGAAGGCGCAATCGCCGCAGTGGTAGCGGGTGGCGCGGGCCATCTCCGACTCCGGGCCGAAGTCGCCGGCCAGCCACCGCTCAGCGGCGTCGATCCGGCCGAACCGCGACATCACGCGCTCGAGGTTCACGCCGATCTCGCCCGCCACCTCGTCGACGGCCGGGTCGCCGGAGAGGGTGTGGCCGGGCTCGATGCGGGCGTCGTTCTCGCGGGGCGGCAGCACGTCGCCGGGGGCCAGGTCGCCCGCGCGGATGCGCTCCTCCCACGGCACCCACTCGGGCGCGGTGAGGGAACCGGGGCCCGGCAGCAGCGCCGTCTCGGACACCGTGAGCTCGCCGCCGGGGGTGGCGGCGATCACGGCGCACCACTGCCAGCCGCGGTACGCGGGCAGGTCGGCCTCGAAGTAATGGGCCACCGCGAACTCGTCCTCGACCACCGTGGCGACGTGCGCGCCCACCCGGGCGCCCTCGTCGGCCTCCAGTACGGCGCGCGCGAGGTCGACCGCGGCACCTGACTGCAATGCGGAACTCACCCGTCCGATTGTGCCGGATGCCGGAGGCGCAGGTGCAGGCGGGCGGCACACGCCCCTGCGGACGGCACCGTCGCGGATGCGGAACAATGGTCCGTGTGAGCGGTCATCCGGGGCAGCAGCAGTACCCCCCCGACGAGCCCCGGCGCCGTCCGGGGCCGACGCCGCACGCCCACAGCGGGCAGTCCGTGCGGCAGGGGGCGGGCGGTGAAACCCGCCCGCAGTACACCTCCAACCACCACCTCCCCCCGCTCGAGGACACCCCGTCGGCCTCCGACCGGCGCGCGGCGGAGGAGGAGCAGCGGCGGATGCCGCGCAAGATCACCGTCACCCGGGTGGCGGCCATGCGCAGCCGCGAGATCACCGAGGCCGGGATCGCCAAATGGCACCAGGCCACCAAGGCCGACGGTGCCGACAAGTCCGGCCTGACCGCGCTCACCTACCCGGTGATCCTCAACAACGCCGTGGATGCCGCGATGATGGTCGCGCTGGCGAACACCCTGTTCTTCGCGGCGGCGCAGGCCGAGTCGAAGTCCAAGGTCGCGCTGTACCTGCTGGTGAACATCGCGCCCTTCGCGATCATCGCGCCGTTCATGGGGCCGTTGCTGGACCGCATCCAGCACGGGCGCCGGGTGGCGCTGGCCGCGTCCTTCGGGATCCGCGTCGCGCTGGCGGTGCTGCTCATCACGAACTGCGAGTACGACCCGATAGCCAACACCGTCAACTTCGATCCGTGGGTGCTCTATCCCTGCGCTCTCGCGATGATGGTGATGAGTAAATCGTTCTCGGTGCTCAAATCCGCGGTGGTCCCGCGGGTGCTGCCCCCGTCGATCGATCTGGCCCGGGTGAACTCGCGTCTTACGCTGTTCGGGCTGGTCGTGGGCTCGGGCCTGGGCGGCGCGATCGCCACGGGCGCCGAGTTCGGGCTCAGCCGGATGCTGCACATCCCCGGCGGCATGTACGCGCTCATGGTGTTCGCCGTGCTCGGCGCGGTGCTGTGCATGCGCATCCCGAAGCGGGTCGAGAGCACCGCGGGCGAGGTGCCGACGACGCTGTCCTACACCGGCGCGATGGCCCGCGACGCGGAGCGCGCGCAGGCGGACCGGGGGCGGACTGATCGCGGGCAGGATGCGGAGAGCGGGCGCACGAAACTCGGCGCGGCGTTCAAGAACCTGCGGGTGCCGCTCGGCCGGAGCGTGGTCACCGGGCTGTGGGGCAACACCACCATCCGCGTGCTCACCGGCTTCCTCACGCTCTACATCGCCTTCTACAGCAAGGCCCAGCAGGCGGCGGGCGGCTCCGCCACCGAGTCCCTGCTCATGATCGGCGCGGTCGGCGCCGCCGCCGGCATCGGCAACTTCATCGGCAACGGCATCGGCGCCCGACTGCAGCTGCCGCGGCCCGCGCGCATCGTCGTGCAGGCAACGGTCGCGGCCACCGTCGGCGCGATCGTCGCGGCGGTCTTCGGCAACCTCGTCGTCATCGCCGCCGTGACCTTCGTCGCATCCGGGGTCTCGGCGCTCGGCAAGGTCTCGCTCGACGCGTCCATCCAGGACGACCTGCCCGACGAGTCCCGCGCCTCCGCCTTCGGCCGGTCCGAGACGGCGCTGCAGCTCGGCTGGGTCGGCGGCGCCGCGCTCGGCGTGCTGCTGCCGCCCACGCTGTGGATCGGCTTCGCGACCGTCGCCGCGATCATGGTCGTCGGCACCGTGCAGACGGTGCTCACCTACCGCGGCGGCTCGCTGATCCCGAACTTCGGCGGCAAGCGGCCGGAACACGTCCCACCCACGATGAACGGTGTCTGAAGATGATCAAGCCCAGCCCGAAGCTCCTCCTCGCCGGCGCGGTGTTCGTCGTCGCAGCGGCGGTGCTGTTCGCCTTCACCATCGTCGCCGGGCTCGAGAAGCGGGAGGAGCCGAAGCCCCGGCCCACGCTGCAGGCCACCGTCGGGGACCGCCTGCTCAACGTCGCGCCGATGCAGTTCTGCACCAACGTCCAGGCGTCGGCGTGCGACACCGCGCAGCGCCCCGTGAAGCTGCCGGTGGAGTTCGGCCAGGCGATCGTCATCTCGCTGCCCGAGTACATCACCGAGCGCCCCTGGTTCCTCACGGTGCAGCGCTACGACGCGAAGCGCGGCCAGGCGAAGCTCGACACCATCACCCACGTCGATCCCGCCGAGGCGACGCTCGTGCTCAAGTCGACCGAGGACCTGTGGGTCGCGGCCGTCGAGATCAACGTCCCGTCGCAGTACCAGGACGCGTCGGGCAACCTCATCGCGCAGGCCGTCTGGGGCATCGACACGACGCCCAAGGACTTCGCGCTCGTCCAGAAGCCGTGACCGACCACTGAGCCTCACCCGGTCCGGTCCGCCCGCCCCGGCAGGCGGAGTGCGGGGACGACGCCGAGCGCGGTGACCGCCGCCATCACCCAGAACGCCGGGTGCAGCGCGGCCTCGGCGGGGCCGTCGGCGAGACCCGCGTGCAGGACGACCGCCACCGCCGCGACGCCGATCGCGCCGCCGAGCTGCTGCGCGCCGCGGGTGAACATCGAGGCGTGCGGGAACTGATCGCGCGAGAGCCCGGTGTACGCCGCCGACAGGATCGGGACGAGCACCGCGCCGAGTCCCAGCCCGCGCACGAACAGCACGAGCGCGAGCACGACCGGGTTCGTGCCGGCCGTGACGAAGGCGAAGGGCACCGTCGCGGCCGCCATCAGCGCGAGCGCCGAGACGGCCACCGGACGCGGACCGAAGCGGTCCACCAGCCCGCCGACGAAGAACCGCGGCACGAACGCCCCGACGGCCTGGGGCGCGAGGAGCAGCGCCGTCGCGAGCGCGCCGTCGCCGCGGACCGTCTGCCAGTACAGCGGCAACAGGAACATCGTTCCCATGAGCGCGCCACCCGCGACGAGGCTCGCCAGCGTCGACTCGGCAACGGTCGGGACGCGCAGCAGTCGCACGCGCACGAGGGCGCGGTCGCCGATGCGCCCTGCATGCACGCCGAACGCTGCGATCAGCGCCGCCCCCGACGCCACGACCACCAGAAGAACGCCCGACGTGCGGCCCTCCGCCAGCTCCGCGAGCCCGTAGAAGGTGAGGACGATCCCCGGTGCGAGCAGCGCCAGACCGGTGCGGTCCAGCGGCGGGACGGACCCGCCCGGCGCATCGTCCGGCAGTACCCGCAGCGCCGCCACGACGGCGAGCACGCACAGCGGGACGTTGATCGCGAACATCCAGCGCCAGTCCGCCCAGTGCAGCAACGCGCCGCCCACGACGGGGCCGATCAAGGGCCCGAGCGCGATGGGCACGCCGAGCGCGGCGGTGACCCGCGCGACCGAACCGCCGCCGGCCGCGCGCACGGCGATCGTCTGCATGTTCGTCATCAGCACGCCGGCGGCGGCGCCCTGCAGCGTGCGGAAGACGATGAGGCTCAAAGGACTCCAACTCGCGGCGCACAGCGCGGAGCCGACGGCGAAGACGACGAGCGCCGCCACCCACAGGCGGCGGCCCCCGAGGCGGGCGTCGAGCCAGCCGCACAGCGGGATCGTGACGACGAGCGCGAGCAGATAGGAGGTGCTCACCCACTGGATGGTGGCGATGTCGGTACGCAGGTCGATCACCAGCGTGTGCACCGCGATGGTCAGCATCGTCGTGTCCAGGATCGGGGCGAAGGCGCCGAGGACGAGGGTGGCGATGAGCGCGCGCATCGAGCGCGTCGAGGTCGCCGCATTAGATACAGTCACGTATCTAATGTGCGCCACGTTGATAAGATACGCAAGTGGACTCAATGCCGGATGCGCCGCGCACCCGCCGCCGCGGCGCGGCGCTCGAAGAGGCGATCCTGGACGCGGCGTGGGACCAACTCGCCGACGGCGGCTACGGCGACTTCACCCTGGAGGCCGTCGCCGCGCGCGCCGGGACGTCGCGCTCGGTGCTGTACCGCCGCTGGCCCGGGCGGGTCGAGCTCCTGCGCGCCGCGGTGACCCACCGCGGCGGCCCGCCCGTGGCGGACCCGCCCGACACCGGCACCCTGCGCGGCGATGCGATCGCGCTCCTGCGCGCGATGTCGGAACACCGCGTGGAGCTGATGATCCTGCTGCAGACACGCCTCGGCGACTTCTTCGCCGAGTCCGGGGACTCCCCCGCGGACCTGCGGGAACTCATGGTCGGGCCGCGTGCGGGGTCCATGCAGGAGGCCGTCACCCGGGCGATCGGGCGCGGCGAGGTCGACCCGGCACGGGTCACCGACCGGATCGTGCGCCTCCCCGCCGACCTCGTGCGACACCAGATGGCGATGACACTACGCCCCGTGCCGCCCGAGGACATCGCCGAGATCGTGGACGAGTGCTTCCTGCCGCTACTGGCCCCCCGCGCGGCGGGAGCGGAAAGCTAGGAGTCCAGCTCCCGAGCGATCTCGCGGAGCACCTTGGCGATCTGCTCGGAGGCCTTGCGGTCCGGATAGCGCCCCTTGCGCAGCTCGGGCTGCACGCCCACGTCGAGCAGCTGGATCATGTCCTCGATCAGCACGTTCAGGTCCTCGGCAGGTCGACGGTTTGCCGCCGGCCGGCGGCCGCGCTGGGCAGCCGCGCCGCCGCGGGAGACGCTGGGGGCGGGCTCGAGCACGGTCACCGTCAGCGCCTGCGGGCCGCGACGTCCCGCGGCCATGCTGAACTCGACGCGCTGGCCCTGCTTGAGCCCGTCGGTACCGTCGGGCAGCGCGGAGGAACGGACGTACACGTCCTCCCCGCCCTCCTGGGAGAGGAAGCCGAAACCCTTGTCCGTGTCGTACCACTTGACCTTGCCGGTAGGCACCGTCATCACCCGCTCTGCACTAAGAACAACAAAACGCGCCCCGCGAACGGCGGGACGCACTGGGACTAGTCTAGAGGGCATGGGCAAGTTCGTTTCCGTCGCCGTCTCCGCCGCGATCGCACTGTTCGCGATCGGGCTGATCGCGATCGCGGCCCTCTTCCTCACGCCGCTCCTCTCGGACGGAACCACCGCCCCCACCTGGGTGTACGCGCTGACGCCGCTCGCGCCCGTCGGTTTCCTCGTCGGCGTGATCGCGGTGGTCCTCGGCGGTCGGGCCGGAGACGGCGAGCCCCGGCCATGAGGCCGCTGGTCGACCGCTACGGGCGCGTCGCACGCGACCTACGGGTCTCCCTCACCGACCGGTGCAACCTGCGGTGCACCTACTGCATGCCCGCCGAGGGCCTCCCCTGGCTCGCCAACGACCACGTGCTGACGGGGCCGGAGATCGACCGGCTCATCACCATCGGCGTCCGCGACCTCGGAATCACGGAGATCCGATTCACCGGCGGCGAGCCGTTGCTGCGCGCCGACCTCGACCGCATCGTCGCGCACGCCGCGGCGCTGGAGCCGCGGCCCGAGCTCTCGCTGACCACGAACGGGCTGTCGCTGGCCCGGCACGCGGCCAAGCTCGCCGGCGCGGGCCTGGACCGCGTGAACGTCTCCCTCGACACCGTCGACCGGGAGGAGTACGCGAAGGTCACCCGCCGCGACCGCCTCGACGACGCCCTGGCCGGTCTGCGCGCCGCCGCCGACGCCGGCCTCACCCCGGTGAAGGTCAACGCCGTCCTCGGCCCCGGGCGGCTCGACGACGCGCGCCCCCTGCTGCGGCTCTCCCTCGACGCGGGCTACGAACTGCGGATCATCGAGCACATGCCGCTCGACGCCGACCACACGTGGGACCGGAACACCATGATCACGGCCGAGCACATCCTGGCCGAGCTGCGCCGCGAGTTCACCCTCACGCCCGACGGGGAGCCGCGCGGCAGCGCCCCCGCCGAGCGCTTCCTGGTCGACGGTGGCCCGGCGACGGTCGGCGTCATCGCCTCGGTCACGCGGCCGTTCTGCGGGGACTGCGACCGCGTGCGCCTGACGGCGGACGGCCAGATCCGCACGTGCCTGTTCGCCGCCGACGAGACCGACCTCAAACCCCTGCTCCGCGGCGGCGCGTCGGACACCGAGATCGCCGACGCGTGGCTCGCCGCGATGCTCGGCAAGCAGGCCGGTCACGGCATCGACGATCCGTCCTTCCTGCAGCCCGCCCGCCCCATGAGCGCGATCGGGGGCTGACGGGTGCTGATCCGTTACTTCGCCGCCGCGCGCGCCGCGGCCGGCGTGCCGGAGGAGACGGTCCCGGTGCCCGACGGTGCCACGGTCGCCGACGTCGCCGACCTCCTCGCCGCGCGCCACCCCGACCTCGGCCGGGTGCTCACGCGCTGCAGCTTCCTGCTCGACGAGGTGGCGGTGCGCGACGTCGCGGCGCCCGCGGCCGGCGCGATGCTCGACGTGCTGCCGCCCTTCGCCGGCGGCTGACCCATACCCGTACGACGAGTGACATCAGTCACACATCGCAAAATCACGGTCCGGTAACGGTTGGGCCACGGGGCGGGTTCTGTTACCGTCGCTGAGGGCCGCAGCAGCAGCCACCCGATCGTTCGCAGCGCAGAGCTTCGTCCAGTGTCCGATTCGGGAAGTGCACCACGATCTACACCTGGACGAAGGCGGAGGAACCATCCGCGGCCGCGAGGCCGCAGGGCACACGCCCTAGGGGTCAAGCCGGGCAACCGGCCGAGCAGCCTCTCGCTCGAACCCGACAGCTAACTTCGCACGCGCGTAGAGAGGAAAGACTTCACACGATGACCGGTCGTCACCGCAAGCAGTCCACCACCAGCCTGAGCGCCGCCAAGGTCGCCGCCGCCGGCGCGATGCTGGGTGGCGCGGGTCTCGCGCTCGCCGCCCCCGCCGCGAACGCCGCCCCCGATTCCCAGTGGGACCAGGTCGCCGCGTGCGAGTCCGGCGGCAACTGGGCCATCAACACGGGCAACGGCTACCACGGTGGCCTGCAGTTCAGCCCGTCCACGTGGGCCTCCTACGGCGGCACGCAGTACGCCCCCACCGCCAACCAGGCCAGCCGCGCGCAGCAGATCGCGATCGCCGAGAAGGTCCTCGCCGGCCAGGGCAAGGGCGCATGGCCCTCCTGCGGCACCGGCCTCGGCTCGCCGACCCCGCGCACCGTCTCCCCGACGGACACCGGCACCACCAAGCCGGTCACGAAGCCCGTCAGCAAGCCCGCCGCCAAGCCGGCTACGAAGCCCGTGGCCAAGCCGGTTGCGAAGCCCGTCGCCAAGCCGGCGGCGAAGCCCGCCGCCAAGCCCGTCGCGCAGGCCGTCGCGCAGGCCGGTCAGTCGGTCAACTCGCAGTACATCAACCAGGTCATCTCGCAGGCCCAGAGCGGCGGCCAGCAGGTCGACCCCGCCGTGCTCGCCATGCTGCAGCAGGCCGCGGCCAAGGGCTACTGAGCCCCACTGCACCACGCACGTCCCGAGAGGGGCCGTTGGCATCACGCCGACGGCCCCTCTCGGCGTTTCCGGCACCGAGACCGGCCCCCGCGCGACGACACTCCGGCGATCACGGCGAGATAACGTTTTGCATTCGCACACGACCTGCTAAGTTCACTCCCGTCGTATTCGCGACTGCAAAGTCTGCAGGAAAGAGAGTTCCGATGATCGCTCGCCACCGCTCCTCGCGCGCCGCTGGCAGGATCGCCGCAGTCAGCGCCCTGATCGCCGCCGCTGGCCTCGTCATCGCCGGGCCGGCCGGAGCGGTCCCCGGCTGCCCCTGCAACCCCGTGGTCCCCGTCCCGGCCCCGGNCGCGCCCGCGAAGCCCGNGGCCGCCAAGCCCGGGCCCGCGAGGCCGGCAGCCGCGAGGCCCGCGGGTGTGTCGGGTGGCAACGGTGCCGTGAACGTCCCGGGCGTCGGCGCGGTGGCGGTCCCCGNCCTCGGTGNCGTCGGCGCCCGCTCGGGCGCCGTCGCGCCCGGCGGCCGCACGGGCGGCGCGGCCATNCCCGCCGGCATCGNCGTGCCTGCCGGCATCGCCGTGCCCGCCGGCATCGGCGGCGCGACAGTCCCCGCCGCCACGGGCGCCACCCGCGCCGCCGGCACCGGCGCCGCGGCCGTTCCCGCGGGCACCGGCGCTGCGAACGTCCCCACGGGTCGCGTGGGCGGCGTCCCCGTCCCCACCGGCATCGGTAGCGCGGCCGTCCCCGCCGGCATCGGTGGCGCAGCGATCCCGGTCGTCGGCGGCACGGCCATCCCGGCCGGCATCGGCGGCGCGGCCATCCCCGCCGGCATCGGCGGCGCAGCGGTCCCCGTCGTCGGCGGCACGGGCTTCCCGATCGCCACGGCGAACGGCATCGGCAGCACCGGCGGCGTCACCACGAACGGCGCGGGCGCGCGCGGCATCGGCAGCGCGGCGGGCGTCGGCACGAACGGCATCGGCGCGCAGGGCCTGACGGCCTCGGTCGGCATCCCCGGCATCGTCGTCCCGGGCTCCGGCGTCACGCCGGTCCGCCCCGTCGTCCCCGCGACGCACCGGCGGTAGCCCGCCGGTCGCCCCGGGCGCCTCGGCGCCCCCCTGATCACCCGAGCTCGTGCGGCCCCACAAAGGTCAGCGCGGGCCCGGATCCGGTGACCACGTAACGAGAACCGGCACTGAGTGGGTCGGCGGCTACGCGCTGCCGACCCACTCGTCTGTTCCGTCCCGGAACAGCTGGTGCTTCCACACGGGGAGCGCCTCCTTGACCGCGTCGACGATCCGCGCGCAGGTCGCGAAGGCCGCCGCGCGGTGATCGGCCGAGACCGCGACGACGAGCGCCGCGTCGCCGATCGCCAGCGGGCCCACGCGATGCGAGACCGCGACCGCCCGCACGCCCTCGGCGGCGTCCGCCTCGCGCTGCACGACCTCCGCGATGACGCGCTCCGCGGTGGGGTGCGCCGAGTACTCCAGGCCCGTCACGCCGCGGCCACCGTCGTGATCGCGCACGGCCCCGATGAAGCCGACGACAGCGCCCGCCTCGGGCCGCGTCACGGCCGCCTCGTGCGCGGCCAAGTCGATCGGCTCCTCGGTCACCCGGGCGAAGACGACCTCCGCCGCGGGCTTCTCAGCCATGGTCGCCGCCGCGGATCTGGTCGAGCGCGTGAACGAGCACGCCGTCGAGCACGGCGAGGCCGTCGCGGACCCCGCCCGACGAGCCCGGCAGATTCACCACGAGCGACGAGCCCGCGACGCCCGCGAGCCCGCGACTGAGCACCGTCGTCGGCACATCCGGCAGGCCCGACGTGCGGATCGCGTTGGCGAGGCCCGGGATCTCGAACGTGAGCGCCCCGCGCGTCTCCTCGGGGGTGCGGTCGGAGGGCGTGAGTCCCGTACCGCCGGTGGTGAGCACGACGGCGTCGCCGCGGCGGACGGCGGAGCGGATCGCGGCGCCCACCTCCTCGCCATCGGGCACGACGACGGGCCCGTAGACCTCGAAGCCGCGCTCGCCGAGCCATGCCGCGATGGCGGGCCCGGTGGTGTCCTCGCGCTCGCCGAGGGCGGCACGGGTGGAGGCGACCACGACGGTGGCGCAGCGGTCGCGGGACGGGCGGAGCGGTTCAGTCATCTGATCTCTCCCAGTGGCCGGTCTTGCCGCCGTCCTTGGTGAGCACGCGGACGTCCGTCATGACGGCGGCGGGGTCGAGGGCCTTGACCATGTCGTGCAGGGTCAGCCCGGCCACCGCGACGGCCGTGAGCGCCTCCATCTCGACGCCCGTCCGGCCGGTGCAGCGCACGGTGGCGGTGACGGCGATCTCCGCACCCGACGGCTCCAGGTCGACGGTCACGCCGGAGATCGGCAGCGGGTGGCACAGCGGGATCAGGTCGGCCGTGCGCTTGACCGCCATGATGCCCGCGATGCGGGCGGTGGCGAGCACGTCGCCCTTGGGGACCGCACCGTCGGCGATCGCCGCGACGACGGCCTCGGTGGTACGGAAGGTCCCTGCCGCGACCGCCGTGCGGGCGGTGACGGCCTTGCCGGACACGTCGACCATGCGGGCGGCCCCCGCATCGTCGACGTGTGTCAGCTTGTCGGTCAGCGGTTGATCCGGGTCGACGGGTGCACGTACGGGATGTGCTGCTGGGGGAACTCCAGCTCGCCGAACGGCGACATCGCGCCGACCACCGGGGCGGCCAGCTCGTTCACGGCGTGCTCGGCGTGGCCGTCGGCGGCCTGCGGCCAGCCGTTGTCGACGTAGCCGGGCTTCTTCGCATTCGAGGTCTCAGACACGCCGCTATTCTGACATGCCCCGGTGTCTAGGCTGTATCGGTGAGCAGTAATACGTCGTCGACGGGGCCCGCGGCGTGGCTGCGCGAGCGCACCGACGCCGAGATCGCGGCGCTGCTCGACGCCCGGCGCGACGTCGCGACGCCCGTCCCCGCCGGTTTCGCCGTGCTGGCGAGCCGCCTGAACAGCCCGTCGTCGCTGGGCCGCGTCGCCGAGCGCCTCACCCTCCCCGACCTGGCCGTCCTCGAGCTGCTCCTCGCCGAGCCGCTCGACGCCGACGCCCTCGCCCGCCGACTCCGCGGCCGCGCGCTGAAGAAGCAGGTGCTCGCGTCGGCGGACAAGCTGCGCGGCCTGGCGCTGGCCTGGGGCGACGACGTCCTGCACACCACGGCCGCCGCCCGCGAGGCGCTGCCGTGGCGCTCGACCCAGCTCACGACGCCGCCGGACCTCGACGCCATCGACGCCGCCCTGGCCGCCGCGGGCCCCGACGAGCGCGCCCTGCTGGACCGCCTGGCCGAGGGCTCTCCGCTGGGCCGCACCGCCGCGGCGGGCCCCGGCACCTCCCCCGACCATCCGGTGCAGCGCATGCTCGCCTCCGGCCTGCTCGCCCGCGTCGACCACCAGACCGTCGAGCTGCCGTGGGAGGTCCGCGCCCGGCTGCGGGGCGAGCTCCCCCTCGGCGCCTCGCTCAAGCCGCCCGTGCTCGACGGTCCGCCCGTGCCCGGCGCCGACGGGGCCGGCGCGGTCGCGGCGCTGGAGTTGCTGCGGCACGCCGACGACGTGCTCGACGTGCTGGGCGCGGTCCCGGCGCAGCGGGTGAAGGCCGGCGGGATCGGCATCCGCGAGCTGCGCCGCGTCGCGAAGGCCGCGGGCCTCGCGGAGGACCGCGCCGCTCTCCTCCTGGAGCTCCTCGCCGCGGCCGCGCTCATCGCGGAGGGCGAGCTCGACGGCGAGGAGGATTCGGTGTTCGCCCCGACCGTCGCCGTCGACGAGTGGCTGCGCGCCGCGCCCGCCGACCGCTGGGCCCTGCTCGCCCGGACCTGGTTGGAGCTGCGCCGGCAGCCCGCGCTGATCGGCACCCGCGGCGAGGAGGGCATCGTCGGGCCGCTGCACCGGGCGGCGCGCAGCACCGTCGCCCCGCAGGACCGCGCGGCCGTGCTCGAGGCCCTGGCCCTCGCCCCGCCCGGTGCCGCGCCCGCGGCGCCCGACCTGCACGCCGCCCTCCGGTTCGCGCACCCGTCCTGGTACCGCCGGCTCACGCTGGACGCGGTCGCCGCCATCGTCGCGCAGGCGCAGATCGTGGGCCTGGTCGCCGGCGGGGCCCTCACCTCCGCCGGCCGCGCGGCCCGCACCACCGACCCCGCGCAGGCCATGGCCGCGGCGCTGCCCAAGCCCGTCGAGGAGTTCCTGCTCCAGGCCGACCTGACGCTGACCATCCCCGGGCCCACGACGCACGACTTCGCGGCGGCGGTCGCGCTGGTCGCGGACCTCGAATCGGCGGGCGGCGCCGCCGTGTACCGCGTGACGGACGCCTCGGTGCGCCGCGCGCTCGACGCCGGCCGCACGTCCGCGGAGGTGCACGCCTTCTTCGTCGCGCACTCGGTGACGCCCGTGCCGCAGGGCCTGACGTACCTGGTCGACGACGTCGCGCGGCGGCACGGCGCCCTGCGCGCGGGCGTCGCGGGCTCGTTCCTGCGCTCCGACGATCCGGCGCTCGTCGCCGCGGTGCTCGCCTCCCCCGCGGCGGAGGCGCTCGCGCTGCGGGCCGTGGCGCCGACGGTGCTCATCGCCCAGGTCCCGCTGTCGGATCTGGTCGCGGGGCTCGCGGCCGCCGGTTTCAACGCCGCGGCCGAGGACTCGCGGGGCGTCGTCGTCGACCTGCGGCCCGCCGCGATCCGCCTGCCGTCGCCGCGCCCACGTCCCCCGGCCGCGCAGCCCACGCTCGATCAGCTGGCCGACGCGGCGGTGCAGATCCGCCGGCAGGACGCCCCGTCGGACGACGGTCCCCGCACGTCGGGCCCGGAGCTGATGGCGTTGCTCCAGTCGGCGGCGGGCGAGGGCACGCCGGTGCGGCTGGGCTACGTGGACGCGAACGGGGTGTTCACGCGGCACGTCGTGGTCCCCGAGTCGGTGCGGCACGGGCAGCTCGCCGCGCTCGACGGTGACGCGACCCGCCGGTTCGCCCTGCACCGCGTGACCACCGCGGAGCCGGTGGAGTAGGTCAGACCAGCTCGCCGCGCTTGCGGGTGAGGTAGGCGCGCTCGGCGGTGTTGCCGGTGGCCGCGATCGCCGCGGCGTAGGCGTCCTTGGCCTCGGTGGTGCGCCCGAGCTTGCGCAGCAGGTGCGCGCGGGTGGCGTGCCAGGGGTGGTAGCCGTCCAGCGGGAGCGGATCGACCAGCGCCAGCGCGACCTCGGGCCCGTCGAGCTCGGCGACGGCGATCGCGCGGTTGAGTCGCACGATCGGGGATGCGTCGATCATCAGCAGCTGGTCGTACAGCGCCACGACCTGCGCGTAGTCGACGGTGTCGGCGCTCGGGGCGTCGGTGTGCACGGCGCCGATCGCGGCGAGGATCTGGTACCTGCCGGGCCGGTTGATCGCGAGGCACTCGCGGACCAGACCGTGCCCCTCGGCGATGGCGGCGCGGTCCCAGCCGGCGCGGTCCTGCTCGTCGAGCGGCACGAGCTGCCCGCCGCGGACCCGCGCCGCGCGGCGGGCCTCGGTGAGCAGCATCAGCGCGAGCAGGCCGGTGACCTCGGGGTCGTCGGGTAGCAACGCCCGCATCAGCCGGGCGAGCCGGATCGCCTCCCCGGTCAGCTCCGCGCGGATCGGCTCGCCCTCGCCGGTGGCGAGGTAGCCCTCGTTGAAGACGAGGAACAGCACCGTCAGCACCCCGTCCGTGCGGTCGGGCAGGTCGGCGGCGGCCGGCACGCGGTACGGGATGCGGGCGGCGGCGATCTTCTTCTTGGCGCGGGTGATGCGCTGGCCCATCGTGGTCTCGGGCACGAGGAAGGCGCGCGCGATCTCCGGCACCGTCAGGCCGCCGAGCAGGCGCAGGGTGAGGGCGACCCGCGCCTCGGGGGCGAGCGCGGGGTGGCAGCACGTGAAGATCAGCCGCAGCCGGTCGTCCTCGACCGCGCCGGTGGGTTCGGGGTCGGAGTCGTCGTGGATCATCTCGGCCGCCCTGTGTTTGGCGTCGCGCCGGCTCTCGCGCCGGATCCGGTCGATCGCGCTGTTGCCCGCGGTGGTGGTGAGCCAGGCGCCGGGGTTCGGCGGGATGCCGGACTCGGGCCACCTCTCGGCGGCGGCGAGGATCGCCTCGCCCGCTGCCTCCTCGGCGATCGTGATGTCGCCGAAGCGGCGGACGAGCGAGGCGATGACCCGGCCGTACTCCTCGCGGAAGACCCGGTCGAGCGCGGTGCCGGCGTCGGTCACGCCAGCCCGTCGAAGGCGCGGACCTCAACGGTGCCGCCGCAGGCCTTGGAGCCCTCGGCGGCGAGCCGCAGCGCGACGTCGAGGTCGGGGGCGTCGATCACCCAGAAGCCGCCGATGAGCTCCTTCGACTCGAGGTACGGGCCGTCGGTGATGATCGGCTTATCGCCGCGGCCGTCGACGACGGTGGCGGTGGTCGCCTCGGCGAGCCCGCCCGCGAACACCCAGTAGCCGTCGGCCTTGAGCTGCTCGTTGAAGGCGTCGGTCCGCGCGAAGGCCTCCTCCATCGCCTCCTTGGTGCCGTAGTCGCCGAAGTCGCCGCGCTCGACGGGGCCGTGCACGGAGAGCAGGTAGTGCGTCATGGTCGTTCCTCTCGATCGAGGGGGCCCGGTGGCCGCCCTTCACCCTCACTACGAACGCAGGCGTACCGATACGACACCACCCCCGGAAATTCTTCGCAGCGCCGATGTCGAAATCCGTCGGCCCCGTTCGTGGAAGGGGTAGGACGCGCCCACCCCGGGCACCGTCACCACCGCTGAGGAGCACGCCATGAGCACCACCGCCACCACCACCGCGCCCGTCCGCACCGACCGCCTGCCCGTGTGGAAGCACGGCATCGGCGCCGCCGTCGTCGCGTCGGTCGCCACGACCGCGATCGCCGCGGTCGCGTCCGCCGCCGGCGTCACCTTCGCCGGGCCCGACGGTTCCTCCATCCCCCTGCTCGGGTTCGCGCAGCTCACGATGATCTTCTCGCTGATCGCCACGGGCATCGCCGCGGTGCTCGCGCGCCGTGCGCGGCACCCGCGGTCGACGTTCGTCCGCACCTGCGTCGTGCTGCTCGTCCTGTCGGTCGTGCCGGACGTGACCTTCGGCTTCGACGCCGCGTCGGCCGCGGTGCTGATCCTCACGCACGTGGTCGCGGCCGCGATCGTGGTGCCGGTGCTCGCCCGCCGGCTCAGCGATTAATTGACTGACTGCTCAGTTATAGATAACCTCGGGGCATGGCCCGCACCGTCGACCCCGCGCTCACCGCCCGCCGCCGCGCCGCCATCCTGGACGCGGCGGCCGCGGAGTTCTCCGCCGCCGGCTTCGAGCGCGCCCGCGCCGCGGACATCGCGACCCGCGCCGGGGTCAGCTCCGGCACCGTCTTCTACTACTTCACCGACAAGGCCGGCCTGTTCCGCGCGCTCTTCGACGCCGACGTCGAGCGCAACACCGCACTGCGCGACCGGGCCCTCGCCGAACCCGACCCGCGCGCGGGCGTCGCGCTCGTGGTCGACGCGCTGGCCGAATCCGCCGTGGACCCCGTCGCGCCGGGTCTCGTCGCCGAGGTCATCCGCCGCGTCCCCGCCGACCCCGCGCTGGCCGAGATCGTCGTCGCCGCGGACGGCCTGGTCCGGGGTGCGCTCGCCGAAATCATCGCGCGGGGCCAGGCCGACGGTGCCTTCGACGCCGCCCTCGACCCCGCCCACGCCGCCGCCTTCCTCGTCTCGATGACCGACGGCGCGCACCTCGCGGACGGCGACGTCCGGCCCGACGTGCGCCGCGCCGCCCTCGCCTACCTGCGAACGGAGAACGCATGACCACCACCGCCGCCCCCACCACGACGGTCGGGGTCTCCCGCGCGCTGCAGCTCGCGACGGTCTCCGCCACCACTGCCCTCGGCGCCGTCCTCGGCCTGATCGTCCGCGGCCTCGTCGGCTGGCTCGAGCGCACCCTCGACGGCTCCCCCGGGCCGCTCCGCGTCGCCGCGCAGCTGCCGGTGGGCGTGGCCGCCGGGATCCTCACCGTCGTGGGCCTGGTCGGCGGCATCATCCTGGTCGCGGCGTGGCAGCACGAGGTCGCGGCGCTGAACGTCGCCGACGATCACGTGGAGCTCGCCGCGGGCGGGCACCGCCGGTGGATGGCGCGCGACGAGATCGGCGAGGCGTTCCTTGGGCGGGGCGCGGAGCTGACGTTCCTGGACCGACGGGGCCGCCTCCTCGCCGCCGCCGGCACCGACGGGGTGCCCAAGGCCGGGATGGCGCGGGCGCTCACCGACGCGGGCTATCCGTGGCGCGGCGACGCGGATCCGTACGAGGCCGAGTACACGCGCTTCGTCGACGGCCGCGACGAGGCCTCGCCCGAGGTGAGAGCGCTGCTCCGCGAGCGCGCGGTGGCCCGGGCCGAGAAGCGGGCGCCCACCGCCCGCGACCTGCGGCTGCGCCTCGGCGAGGCCGGCGTCGTGGTCCGCGACAACGGCGACGAGCAGGAGTTCCGCCCGGCGCGGCACAATGGATAGATGACCGACGGACCCCTCATCGTCCAGTCCGACAAGACCCTCCTGCTGGAGGTCGACCACGAGCTGGCGGGCGCCGCGCGCGCCGCGATCGCGCCCTTCGCCGAGCTCGAGCGCGCACCGGAGCACGTGCACACCTACCGCGTGACCCCGCTGGCGCTGTGGAACGCGCGCGCCGCGGGGCACGACGCGGAGCAGGTGGTGGACGCTCTCGTCAGCTTCTCCCGCTACCCGGTGCCGCAGCCGCTGCTGGTCGACGTGGTCGACACGATGAGCCGGTACGGCCGGCTGCAGCTGGTGAAGAGCCCGGTGCACGGCCTCACCCTGGTGTCGCTGGACCGGGCGGTGCTGGAGGAGGTGCTGCGGCACAAGAAGATCGCCCCGATGGTCGGCGCCCGCATCGACGACGACACCGTCGTGGTGCACCCGTCGGAGCGCGGCCATCTCAAGCAGCTGCTGCTCAAGGTGGGCTGGCCAGCCGAGGATCTCGCCGGCTACGTGGACGGAGAGTCGCACCCCATCGCGCTCGACACCGAGACCGACCCGTGGGAGCTGCGCGACTACCAGAAGGTCGCGGCGGACTCGTTCTGGCTGGGCGGTTCCGGCGTCGTCGTGCTGCCCTGCGGCGCGGGCAAGACGATGGTCGGCGCCGCCGCGATGGCGCGGGCGCAGGCCACGACGCTGATCCTGGTGACCAACACCGTCGCGGGGCGGCAGTGGAAGCGGGAACTCCTGGCGCGCACGTCGCTCACCGAGGAGGAGATCGGCGAGTACTCGGGTGAGAAGAAGGAGATCCGCCCGGTCACCATCGCCACCTACCAGGTGCTCACGCGGAAGTCGAAGGGCGAGTACAAGAACCTCGACCTGTTCGACTCGCGCGACTGGGGCCTGATGATCTACGACGAGGTGCACCTGCTCCCCGCGCCCGTCTTCCGGATGACCGCCGACCTGCAGTCGCGCCGGCGGCTCGGCCTCACCGCGACCCTGGTGCGCGAGGACGGCCGCGAGGGCGACGTCTTCTCGCTCATCGGGCCGAAGCGCTACGACGCGCCGTGGAAGGACATCGAGGCGCAGGGGTGGATCGCGCCCGCCGACTGCGTGGAGGTGCGGGTCACGCTCACCGAGAACCAGCGCATGCAGTACGCGACCGCCGAGCCGGACGAGCGGTACCAGTTGGCCTCTACCGCCCACACGAAGATCGCCGTGGTGAAATCGATCCTGGAGCGGCACAAGGGCGCACCGACGCTCGTGATCGGCGCCTACCTGGATCAGCTGGAGGAGCTGGGCCGCGAGCTCGACGCCCCCGTGATCACCGGATCGGTGAAGAACAAGGAGCGTGAGGCGCTGTTCGACCGGTTCCGCGCGGGCGAGATCTCCACCCTGGTGGTGAGCAAGGTCGCGAACTTCTCCATCGACCTGCCGGAGGCCTCCGTCGCAGTGCAGGTCTCAGGCACCTTCGGCTCGCGACAGGAGGAGGCGCAGCGCCTCGGCCGGCTCCTGCGCCCCAAGCACGACGGCGGCACGGCGCACTTCTACTCCGTCGTCTCCCGGGACACCCTCGACGCCGACTACGCCGCGCACCGCCAGCGCTTCCTCGCGGAGCAGGGCTACGCCTACCGCATCGTCGACGCCGACGACATCCTCGGCCCCGCCATCGGCGAGGCCGGCTGACTCACGCCGCCTGTTCCGGTGCCGTGGACCGGTGGTGGTGTCCGCTCGGTGTTCGGGTGTCGACGGTGTGCCGTCCGCTCGCGTCCGGCACCACCCGGCTGCTCCAGCCTGTGGCTTCCTTGGCGTAGTTGCACGCGGCGCACAGCCCCTGACCGTTCGCGAAGCCGGTAGGGCCACCGGCCGCATGCGGAACGACGTGGTCGGTGTGCGCGATGGGTGCGTCGCAGTACGGGGTCCGGCAGTACCGGTCCCTGGCGCGGATCATCTCCGCCAGCCCATCAGGAAAACAGCGGGCCCGGGAGTCCATACCGACGACCGCACCCGACTCGGGCGCGATGTACAGCCGCTTGACCCAGGCGACGCCGGCGGCGGTGGCCCGGCCGATGAGGTTGCGGGCGATCTCCGCCGGCACCGTCCCACCACCGTCCAGGTGCGCCGTCCC